>NZ_WNXE01000035.1:0-12965 GCF_010993615.1 Arhodomonas sp. KWT
TCCCCGTGTCGGGAGTTCGATTCTCTCCCTGGCCACCACCCAGACAAGCACTTACGAGAGACCCGGCCGTCGCGCCGGGTTTTTTGTGTCCACGACGCGTGCACCGGTCGTCCCCCCCCGGCAGGGCGTTCCGGTGGCATGCCACCGGGAATAGCCGCCGACGCCGCCTCCACGGTGAACCGCGGTGGTCCACCGTGAAGGTCATGCGCGTGCCGCTACACCGCGGCGCGCCTGTTGGCGCTGATTTTCTCGAGATAGGGGATGAGGTCATCGGCGCTGCTGAGGTCGACGTAGCGCCGCGAGATGTCCCGCAGGTTGTCGCGGTGGGGCTGTTCCTCGTGATCGCCCACGCAGTCCTCCGGGACGATGGTCCGGAAGCCCCACTGGAAGCTGTCGATCGAGGAGGCGCGGACGCAGCCGCTGGTGGTGCAGCCGGTGATGATTACCGTGTCGACCTGCTCCTTGATGAAGTACGGTACGACGCCGGTCTGGAAGAAGATCGAGGGCCCTTTCTTGCAGACCACGACGTCGTAGCCCGGCTCGTGAATGCGCGGATCGAGCTCGATCGACGGATCCCCGAGGCGGAACTGCTCGCGCACGGCGGTAATCTTCCAGTAGGGCATGTCCAGCCCGCCCTGGTAGGCGGTGTAGCAGTTCGCCACCGGGATCCCGCACGCACGGGCGGTATCGAGCAGGCGCGCGGTGTTCTCGAGACTCCGCATGATCAGTGGTGCGCCGCCTAGCGGATACTGCTCCTCCGTGAACCCTTTCTGGAAGTCGATGACGACGATCCCGGGGCGCTGCCCGAGGCCGACGTCGATCTCGCCGTAACTGCGTTCGGTATAGTCGCGCTGATCGCCCATGTCTGGCTCCTCCTCGTCTGTGTCACAACAGCAGGTGTAATGGCCGTGCTCAGGTGAGCTCGTTCTTGTAGAATTTGCCGCCCTTCATGATCGCCTTCAGGTGGCGTTCCGGTTGCGTCAGCACGTTGATGTCTTCAAGGGGATTCTCGTCGAGGACGAGCAGGTCCGCGCGCGCGCCGGGCGCAACCACGCCGAACTCGCCCTTGCGCTGGAACGCCTCGGCCGGTGTGCACGTCGCCGCCCGGATGAGTTCGTCGGTGGGCACGACCGATTTCCTGATGTGAAACTCGTTGAGCTGATGCTTTTGCATGCTCCCGAGCAGATCCGTGCCGAAGATCATGCGCACGCCCTCGCGATGGGCAAGCTCCAGTGCCTGTGACCCCGCCTCGAGCACATTGAACACCTTGCGCTGAAGGTCCGTCGGCAGGCCGGCCTCCACGCCCTCGCGCGCCAGTGCGTCGTAGGTGACCAGCGTCGGCGTGAGGAACGCGCCGTGCTCGCGGAACAGCCGGCAGCTCTCCTCATCGATGAGGTTGCCGTGCTCGATGGTGCGTACGCCCCGGGCGATGAGCCGGTTGATCGCTCGCGCCGTATAGGCGTGGGCCATGACGTGCAGGTTGGCCGCCTCCGCCTCTTCGAGGATCGCGTCGATCTCGGATAGCGAGAACTGCGTGCTGTCGATGCGGTCGGTCGGCGAGGCCACGCCGCCGGAGGCCATGATCTTGATATGCGTGGCGCCCTTGCGGATCTCATCGCGGGCGGCGCGCCGGGCCTCCGGTACCCCATCGCAGACCACGCCGAGGCCGGCGCAGCAGAAGCATTGATCGACGTCGTTCTCGCCGGGGGAGCGCATGTCGCCGTGTCCACCGGTCTGCGAGAGGGCGTGGCCGCAGAACAGCAGCCGCGGCCCGATCACCCGGTCCTCGTCCACCGCACGCGCGAGCCCGTGATCCGCGCCGCCGGCGTCGCGCACGGTGGTGAAGCCGCGCATCAGCATGCCGTGCATGATCTCCGCGCTGTGAGCGCCTACGTAGAACGGCGACAGGCGTTTAAGCAGTGCGAAATCCGGGGTCAGTGCAGTGACGTGGACGTGCGCGTCGCACAGCCCCGGCATCACCACGCGACCGCCGAGCGAGATCGTCTGATCCGCCTTGCCTTCAATGGGCTCGGAGGAGACCTGCGAGATGAGGCCGTCCTCGATCAGCAGGTTGTGGTCGGGCAGCAGTCGCCCGGCCTCGGTGTCGAGGACGTTTGCGTCGGTAAGCCGTATCGTAGCCAAGATCCGTTCTCCTGTTGATGTGGCTTCTAGCGAATCATGAGTTGCGGCAGGAACAGCGCGAGCATGGGAAAGGCCACCAGCAGCACGATCGTGACGATGTCCATGACGATGAACCAGGTGATGCCCTTGAAGACCTGCGGGAGCGTGACGATGTCGCCCAGCGAGCCCTTGACCATGTAGACGTTCAAGCCGACCGGTGGGGTCACCAGGCCGATCTCGAGCAGCTTGACCACCAGGATGCCGAACCAGATGAGGTTGAGACCGGCGCCGTCGACCAGGGGCAGCACCAGCGGCAGCGTGAGCAGCAACAGCCCGATCGGGTCGAGCAGCATGCCGAGCACTAGGTAGAGCACAGCGACGGAGAAGATGATCCACAGCGGGTTCGTGCTGACGTCGAGGATGGTGTTGGCGAACGCGTCCGGGACACCGCTCAGTGCGAGAAAGCGGGTGAAGAAGGCCGAGCCTATCAGGATGATGAAGATGCTGATCGTACTGACGGCGGTACTCACGAAGGCGTCCTTCACCGCCGGCCAGGTCAGCGTCCCGCGTACCGCTGCGAGCAGCAGTGACACGGCGGCCCCTATCGCCCCGGCCTCGGTGGGGGAGAAGATGCCGAAGAAGATGCCCCCGAGGATCGCGATGATGAGCACCGGCAGGGGCCATATGTGCCTTATCGCGGCCTTCCATTCGCTTGCGTCCGGGCGTTCATTGACGGCGCCGGCGAGCTGGGGCCTGGCGATCACCCGCCCGCTGATCATGGCCATGTACAGCAGCGCGGAGAGCACGCCGGGAATGAAACCCGCCATGAAGAGCTGGCCGACCGAGACCTGCGCGAATACGCCATAGAGGATCAGCAGCACGGACGGCGGGATTAGCGACCCGAGTGTGCCGGAGGCGGCGATCGTGCCGGCGGCGAGCCCCTTGTCGTAGTTGTGCTTGAGCATCTCCGGCACCGAGATGCGGGACATCGCCGCAGCGGTGGCCGTGCTGGAACCCGACGCCGCAGCGAAAAGCGCACAGCCCGCGACACTGGCGAGGGCCAGGCCGCCCGGCACCCGGGACAGGAAGACCCGCATGGCGTCGAAAAGCCCGCTCGTCAGGTCGGTCGTGGTGCATATGTAGCCCATGAGCAGGAACATGGGTGCCGCGGTGAGTGCCCACTGGCCGACGAAATCGAACGGTGTGACGGAGATCAGTCCCCAGGCGACTTGGGCGTTCGTCATCATGCCCACGCCGACGATCGAGACCGAGCCGAGCGCTACCGCGATGGGGACCCGCAGCGCGATCATCGATAGCGCTACGGCGACCCCGATAAGGCCGATTGCAAGATGGCTCATCGATGTCCCCCTAGCTCAGAGCGCCCGGCGCTGAATCACGGCCGCAGCCATGTTGTTGATGATCGCGAGACACGTCGCCGCGAACCCGATCGGCAGCGCCCACCGGCTCGGCCAGATATAGAAGATGAAATTGGACATAACCGTCTGCTGTTTTATCGTTGCGTCCACCGCGTCGAGGAAGCTCTGATAGGCGAGTGCGCCGAAGAATCCCACCCCGATCAGGCAGGCGAGGACGTGGAGCGCGAACTGCACCCGTTCGGGCATGAGCTGGGTGAACAGGTCCACCTTGATATGGGCGTTCCGCCGCTCGACGTAGGACAGCGGCAGGAATACCGCGAAGATCATGTAGTAGTAGGAAACCGTCTCGAGCGTGACCGGGACGGAGGCGTTGAAAATCGCCCGTAGCAGCACATCCACGGTGATCTGGATCATCATCACCGCGAGGAATAGACAGCCGATAACGAGAAGAACGCGATCTATCCGGGCGGTGATCCTGTCGAGTGTTTCAATCATCCGCGTGGGTCCTTTTCCTGGTGAGGAGGAGCGGGATCGCCGGCACTCGTCGAGTCGTTCATGATGTCGATCGCTGCGAGCGTGCGTTTCCAGAACTCGAGCATCTGCCGGTGCAATGCAGGGTCGTCACGCCATACGGTCTGCGTGCCCATCCCCCTCAGGAAACAAAGCGTGGCATTGAGCGCCAGGCGGCGCTCCTCGAGCGAGACCCCCTGCTTGAGCGGGAGGCTGTCCCAGATGACGTCGAGGGAGTCGTTAAACTCCAGCGCGACGGCGGTCATGGTTTCACGTATGGCCTCGTCGGTCCGCGCCGCGGCGAGGTACTCGATGGTGATCATGAACAGCCGCCCGGAGAAATGGCCCCAGAGCGTATCGAGGAAATCCTCCAGCGTGATCTCGGCCTCGGCCAGATCGGAGGCCATCAGCTGGATCTCGGCAATCTCCCGGTCCAGAAGATGCCTGAACGCCTCCTGGAGCAGCAGCACCTTGGACGGGTAGTGGTGCAGCAGCGCCCCCCGGGAAACACCGGCGCGGCGTGCGATCTCGACCGTTGAGGTGTCCCGCAGACCTATGTCCATGAGGCAGTCGAGCGTGACATCGAGAATGCGCGTGCGCGTGGCGGCCGAGCGTTCGGCCTGGGTCCGGCGGCGCGGCTTGGTGCTGGTGGTTTCGTTCATGACCTGCCTGCCTTCCATGTGGCTGCGCCGGCCCCGGGCCTGCGGCACCGGGACCGGCGGTCTACGATCGGCGCGGACTAATAGACGCCGTAGGCCTCGGGATCAAGATCGCCGTAGATCTCTTTCATGGCCAGCTTCGCCAGCGCCTCCGGATCGTCCCGGTCGACGTCCTTGAGCAGCTTCTTCCACTTCTCGTGGGTGGCCCGGAAATCGTCGATGACTTCCTTCGGGTTGCTCAGCTTGAAGGTCGTTTCGGCCTGGTCGTAGGCCATTTCGACCACCTTCTTGCTGAACTCGTCGGCAGAGCCCTGGAGTCCCTCGGACGCCTCGTGGAACTCGACGCCCTTCTCCCTGGCCGTTTTCTCGGCACTGTCGACGTTGGCCATGTAGTGGATGGTCATGTCCGCCATGTTGTAGGCCGTCGCCTTCATCAGGGTGTGGCGCTGCTCGGGCGTGAGGCTGGCCCAGAAGTCCGCGTTATAGCCCCAGTGAGGCCCGGCGTAGTAGAGGCCGGTCGACAGCGGGGTGACGTGCTTGGCGACCTCCCACAGCGAACGGTCCACCAGATCGTTGCCGGCGTTGCTCGCGCAATCGAGCGTGCCGCGATCGAGCCCGGTGTACATCTCGCTGGAGGGGACATTCACCGGGATGCCGCCCACCGATTCGACCCACTGCGAGACTGCGGAGCCGGCGGTGCGGATCCGTTTGCCCTTGATCTGGTCGAGGGTGTGCACCGGCATGCGGCACATGAGGATGTAGGGCGGCGTGGCGTAGCCGCCGAGATAGACGATGCCGAGGTCCTTCCACTCCTGGAGCTGCGTCTGGTTGTGCACGGAGAAGTCGGTCACCGCGAAGATCGTGGCGAGCGGATCGGAGTAGGTGAAGCCGAGCTGCTGTACGGAGTTCGCGACCGGCATTTCCGAGGGCGTGTACATCGCAGGCATGGTCGCCACCTGGGCGATGTTCTTCTGGACGCCCTCGAGTGATGCCCGGGGCTCGAGGAGTGCGGTGCCGATCATCGGGTCGGGCTGGAGGTCGCCCCCCGACATCTCCTTGACCAGCTTGGACCATTCGATGAAGCCGTACTTCGACAGCGGGCTGCCGGCGGAATAGAAGGAATTGGCCGTGAACTCGGTCTGTCCGACCGCGGCGGTGGCGGTCAGGGCGGTCGCAAGCCCCAGTGACAGGGCGATAAGGGGTGCTCTCATGGTCTTCCTCCAGCGTGGTGGCGTTGTTCTTGGAGCCAGTTGCGGTTACGCAAACCCCAAAATTGAGCGTAGGAGAAAGATAAAAACAGTCAAGACTGTTTGTTAGTTCGGGGTGGCGGCGGCCGGCCCTCAGTGGCCGGTGGAGTGCCGTCCCGCGGGCGCGGTGACCCTGTCACGGCCCGGGCCTGTCGTTGCTTCCGGGAGGCGGTTCCCGCCCTCACGCGGCACTCCCGGCCGGGCCGCCGGAGGCTGCTTCCGTGCAGGGACCGGGGGGCGTGCGGGGGTCTCAGGCCGGTGGTTCGTGGTGCACGGCGGTGACGATGTAGACCGTCTCGCCGTGGGGCGTGGGCACGACGAACTCCTCGTCCACGGCCTTGCCCAGGGCCGCGCGGGCGAATGGCGAGTCCACGCTGATCCAGCCGTGGGCGGGGTCGATCTCGTCGGCGCCGACGATGCGGAAGCAGGCGGGGTCGCCGGCCTCGTCCTCCACCTCCAGCCAGACGCCGAAGAACACGCGGTCCCGGTCCGCCGGGCGCTCACGCACGACGGTCAGCGCGTCGAGCCGCTTGCTGAGATAGCGGATCCGGCGGTCGATCTCGCGGAGCTGTTTCTTGCCGTAGATGTACTCCGCGTTCTCGGAGCGGTCGCCCATCGCGGCGGCCTCCGATACCGCCTGGGTGACCTCGGGGCGGCGTTCGCGCCAGAGCCAGTCGAGCTCGGCGTTGAGGCGGTCCCAGCCCTCGGGCGTGATGTAGGGTGACGAGCGTGGACGTGGCGGTCGGTAGCGGCCCATGGTGCCTCCGGTGTGCGAGTCGTGCTCCGGCTGCCCTGCGTCGGTGCGGGCAGGATACCAGTCCGCGCAGGCGGCGGTTCAGGCGGGGCGGGGGTCGTCGTCGGTGCCGGGCCAGTCCGACAGGGCGATGGGGGTGCCGAACAGGAAGCCCTGGGCGAAGTCGCAGCCCACGCCGCGCAGCCACTCCATGTCCTCGGCGCGCTCCACGCCCTCGACCAGTGCCTCCAGCCCGAGTGCCGAGGCGAGCCGCAGGGTGCCGATGATCACCTCGCGGTGGCGCGGGTTGCCGCGGCTGCCGATGAGGAAGGACTTGTCCACCTTGAGGCGGCTGAGCGGCAGGTCGGGGAGCACCCCGAGGGACGAGTAGCCGGCGCCGAAGTCGTCGATGGCGATGCGCACGCCCGCGTCGGTGAGCCGCTGCAGGGTGGGGCGGGCGCGGTCCGCGTCGGCGACGAGGCGCTCGGTGATCTCGAAGACCATCGTGTCCGGTGTGCGTCCGGCGTGCTCGAGGTGGGTGAACACGAAGTCCGCGAAGGCGGGGTCGTAGAGCGTGGGGGCGGCGAGGTTGATGGCCACGGCGCAGTCCAGGTGGCGCGTCTCGCGCAGGCCCTTGGCGACGACATAGCGATCCAGGCGTTCGCTCAGGCCGGCGTGCTCGGCGACGGGCACGAACGTGGCCGGTGCGACCGTGCCGAGCATCGGGTCGTCCCAGCGCAGCAGTAGCTCGACCTCCGTCACCTCGCCGCTGTCGAGCCGCATGATCGGCTGCACGGCGAGGGTGAGGAGTTCCTCGGAGATGGCCGCCTCCAGTCGCCCTTCCACCCACAGGGCGGTTCGGTCGGTGAGCTCGCGTTCCGGCCGGAACAGGTTCGTGCTCCGCCCGGTGCGCTTGGCGGTGAACATGGCGCGATCGGCGCAGCGGCGGAGCTCCGCGAGGCTGCTCCCGTGCCTCGGGGCGGAGGCGATACCGATGTGCACCCGCGCGCGCACCGGCCGGGCGGCGATGGTCATCGGCGTCTCCAGGCGCTCGTGAATGGCCTCGGCGACGCCGCGGGCGAGTCCCATGCCGCCGGGCACAAGGATGGCGAACTCGTCGCCGCCCATGCGCGCGACCAGGCGTCCCGGGCCGGCGGCGCCGACCAGCCGCTCGCCCATGGCGTGGAGGTAGGCGTCGGCGGCGTCGTGGCCGAGAGTGCCGATCACGCGGTTGAAACGGTCCATGTCGATGAGCAGCAGCGACGCCGGCTGGCCGCCGGCGAGCAGCGGCGCGGCGAAGTGCTCGAAGCCGCGGCGGTTGAGCAGGTCGGTGACGTCGTCGCTGAATGCCGTGCGGCGCAGGCGCGCGAGCTGGCCGGCGCGCTCGGTGCTCGTGGTCAGCGCCCGGGTGGCGGTCACGGCCAGGCGGCGTTCGGCGGGCGAGAGCTCGCGTGCCGCGTGAAAGCGGGCCTGGAAGGCGCGGCCGCCGTGGCGCGGCTCACCGACGCGCCAGACCAGCCGGGCCTCCTGCCGGTCCCCGGTCAGCGGGCAGTAGAACCACCCGCCTTCGGTTTCGTCACCGTCGGGAATGGTCTCGGCGCGGCCGAGATCGATCGCGGCAAGGGCCTCGACCAGGGTGTCGCGGAAGGCCCGTACCGCCGTGTCCCCGGCACCCGCCCCGGGGACCTGCAGATGGGGCAGCTGTGCGATCAGCCGTGCATGACCGTCCGAGGTCTGGTGGGCCTCGGCCAGCTCGGTGATGTCGGCGATCGTCGCCGCGAACAGCGTATCCCCGCCGGCCGGGGCGATCATGGGGCGGACATGGCAGCGCAGGGTCCGGCGGGGGGTGTGCGCCGCGGGCACGGTTATCGCGCCCTCCCAGTGGCCGGTGGCGGACGCCGTGGTGCCTATTTCCTCCCAGCCCGGCATGGTTGCATCCAGCGTGGCCGGGCGCAGATCCGGCACGCCGTGCTCGCGGCATAGCGTGTGGTAGAGGTCGTTACCGTAGAGGCGGCGTCCCTGCCGGTCCAGTATCGCCACGGCATCCGGTATCGATTCCAGGACCGGTGCCTGTCTCTGCAGCCAGCGCTGCCGCCCCTGCGCCAAATGAATGCTCCCGTCGAAGGCCTGCACGCATTATCGACGATCTGAGCCCGGAGGCAATCGTGCGTTGCGGCGTTCACTCCCCGGCGGATCCCGTGCCGGCGACTAGCAGGCGTACCTCGGCATCGCGGAGCCGCTCCACCAGCGGCTCCGAGGGCTGGCGGTCGGTGATCAGGGTGCCGATGCGCTCGAACTCGCACAGCCTTACCGGTGCCTGGGTGCGGAACTTCGTGTGGTCGGTTACCGCGATGACGTGCAGGGCCTGCCCCAGGGCGGCGTGGGAGAACTCGGTCTCGTCGTAGTAGTAGTTCATCAGACCGCCGTCCACGTGTACGGAGCCTGCGGTGATTACCGCGTAGCGCACGCGAAAGCGGCTCACGAATTCGATCGCGCTGGCCCCGAGCACCGCGCCGTCGTCGGCGCGGACCTCGCCGCAGGCCATGTGCACGCGGTTGCCGTTGCCGAGCAGGGTGCGCGCGATGTCCAGGCCGTTGGTGACGACGAACAGGTCGCGGTGGCCGCGCAGCGCCCGCGCGACGTACAGGCTGGTGCTGCCGTTCTCCAGCAGCACGGAGTCGCCGTTCTCGATCAGTGCGGCGGCCTCGCGGGCGATGGCCCGCTTCTCCCGGGCGTTGCTGGTCATGCGCTGCTGGAAGCCGGGCTCGCGCACGAACGCGGGCAGCATGGCGCCGCCGCGGACCCGTTCGATGAGGTCCCGGTTGGCCAGGGTCTTGATGTCCCGGCGCACGGTCTCGTCGGAGACCCCCAGCGAGTCCACCAGCTCGGCGACGCTGCAGGAGCCGTGGGTCTCGAGGAGACTCAGTATCGCCTTGTGTCGTGCGGCTTTGTGCAAATCGAACCCTCCCTGTGAGCCATCCCCGGCGCCGGCAGCGATCACGCCACCACGCCCCTTGCTTGCGGATTGTAACGCACGTGGGCTTGAGTCTGACTGAATATGTGGTAATTTGTGGAAAAAGTTTGATCTTTGTCGACCCCCGGAACCCGTGCCGGCGGGGCGACAGAACGCCTTTCGCGGCCCTGTGCCGTGATCGCGTGGGTGACGAGACCGGTGCCAAAGAAGGCCCGGTTGACGAAATAAATGGCTACTAATCGGTAATTTGTGAATGCGGACGCGCTACCGGCCGGTCTCTGGTACGGCTGTGCCCGAGCGCCGAAGCAGGAGACCGGCTGAAGAGGGGAATGACTGATGCAGCTCAGGAACTGGATTAGAAATTGTGGGTTTTTGTGGGCCATGGGTGCGACCGTGGCACTCGGCGCCGCCGGTGCGGCCTCCGCCGCGGACTTCCCGGAGACGGACAAGCCCATCCGGCTGACGCTCAACGACTGGACCGGCCAGAACGTGAGCACCCGGATCATGGGCGGCGTGCTCGAGGAGATGGGCTATGAGGTGGACTACGTCCAGGCGGACTACATGGCCCAGTTCACGGGGCTGAAGTCCGGTGACCTCACCGTCGCTATGGAGATCTGGGAAACCACCGCGAAGGACCTGATGGAAGAGGCCGTCGCCGGCGGCAAGGTCCTCGACATGGGCGAGACCGGGATGCGCGCCGTCGAGGACTGGTGGTATCCGAAGTACATGGAGGAACGCTGCCCCGGGCTGCCGGACTGGGAGGCGCTGAAGGACTGCGCCGACGTCTTCGCCACGCCTACCACGCAGCCCAAGGGGCGCTACCTCGGGGGCGCGGTCACCTGGGACGGCCACGCCGAGGAGCGTATCGAGGCCCTGGACCTGCCCTTCGAGGTGGTGCATTCCGGCACCGAGGCTGCGCTGATGGCCGAGATCCAGTCCGCCTACCAGCGCAAGGCCCCGATCCTCGCCTGGCTCTGGACGCCCCACTGGGCGCCGCAGCAGTTCGAGGGCGAGTGGGTGCGGTTCCCGAAGTACGGGGACGGCTGCTACGACGACCCGTCCTGGGGCATCAATCCGGACGCCACCTATGACTGCGGCAATCCCCGCGGCTGGATCAAGAAGGTCGCCTGGGCCGGTGGCGAGGACGTCTGGCCTGCCGCTTACACCGCGATCCGCAATTTCCACATCGAGAACGACGAGATGGGCCGGATGATCGGTGCCATCGATGTCGACGGGCGTCCGCTGCAGAGCGTGGTCGACGAGTGGATGACCGAGAACGAGGACACCTGGCGGTCCTGGATCCCGGCGAAGTAACGCCGGTTATGGCGGCGCCGCACTCGCGGCGCCGCCCTGTTCCGCGGGGCGGGCGCCCCGTCCCTCCGAATCACCGCTGACGCCAGGTCATCGTCCTATGCATGCCGATACCCGCGAGGCCGGGGATGCCCCGGTCAAGCTCGCCTGCCGGGGCCTGTGGAAGGTCTTCGGCGAACACGCCGACCGTGTGCTCGAGCGCTCCGGTGGTGCCCCGGATGCCGCGACCCTCGCGCGGCACGGGCTCACCGCGGCGGTCCGTGACGCCAGCCTCGACGTCCACACCGGCGAGGTCTTCGTGATCATGGGCCTGTCCGGCTCCGGCAAGTCCACGCTCGTGCGCTGTCTCTCGCGCCTGGTGGAGCCGAGCCTGGGCGCCCTCACCCTGGAGGACCGGGACCTGCTCGCCGCCCCGGAGCGCGAGCTCACCGAGATCCGCCGTCACCAGATGGGGATGGTCTTCCAGCACTTCGCGCTGCTGCCTCACCGGGACGTGCTCGGCAATGTCGCCTTCCCGCTGGAGATCCAGGGCATAGGCCGTGACGAGCGCGAGCGCCGGGCCCGTGAGATGATCGAGCTCGTCGGCCTCGACGGCTATGAGGCCCGCCGGCCGGCGGCGCTCTCCGGCGGTCAGCAGCAGCGCGTGGGTATCGCGCGCTCGCTCGCCGTGGACCCGGAGCTGTGGTTCCTCGACGAGCCCTTCAGCGCCCTCGATCCGCTGATCCGCCGCGAGATGCAGGACGAGCTGCTTCGCCTGCAGCGCGTGCTGCACAAGACCGTCATCTTCATCACCCACGATTTCGACGAGGCCATCCGGCTCGCCGACCGGGTGGCGATCATGAAGGCCGGCGAGATCGTCCAGGTGGACACGCCGGAGCGCCTGGTCCTCTCCCCGGCGGACGACTACGTCGCGGAGTTCACCCGCCACGTGCCCACGGCAAAGGTCGTCGGTGTCTCTTCCGTCATGCGCCATGAGGACACCGCGCCCGCCGGGGCGGCGGAGGTCGGCGCCGACGAGCGTATCGAGGCGGTGGCGCCCCGTGTGCTGGCGGCCGGAACGTCGCTGCGCGTGCGCGATCCCGGAAGCGGGCGTGTGGTCGGCACGATCGGCCGCGACGAGGTCATTGCCGTGCTCGCCGGCACGGGGGGCGGCCATGAATGAGGCCGTCGCGGAGCGCACCGGGGCCGGCGGCGGGCTGTCGCGCACGGCGGTGACCGTGGCGGCCGTGGTGCTCGCCCTCTTCGTCGCCGACCGGCTCGCCGGATGGCTGCCCTGGCTCGGCGTGTATCCCGGTAGCTGGGAGTTGCCGGTGTCCGACTGGGTGAGCGACGCCATGGAGTGGCTGCTCCAGGACGCCGCCATCGGCGGCATCGGCTTCCGCTCGGTGGTGCGGAGCCTGGCGACACTGCTCTCCGTGCCGCTGGAGGCCGGCACCCTCGTGCTCGCCAAGGGCTTCGAACTGCCCTTCGCGGACGGGGGCGTGATGCTGCCGGCGTTGAGCTGGCTCGGGGTCGCCGCCGCGCTGGTGCTCTTCGGTGCCCGGATTGGCGGGCGCCGTCTGGCGACGCTGCTGTTCTTCACCGTGGCCTATCTGGCCTTCTTCGGGCAGTGGCAAAGCGCGATGACCACCATCGCCTCCATCCTTGTCGCGGTGCCGGTGGGCCTCGTGCTGGGGTTGCTGCTGGGCTTGGCCGCCTACCGCCATCCCGCATTCGAGCGTGTTCTGCGCCCGGTCCTCGATCTCATGCAGACGGTGCCGATATTCGCCTACCTGGTGCCCGTGCTGGTGCTCTTCGGTTTCGGCCCCGTGGCCGCCGTGGTGGCCACGGTGATCTATGCCATGCCGCCGATGGCCCGGGTGACCATCGTCGCCCTGCGCGGCGTCTCCGAGGAGATCCTGGAGTTCGCCCGCATGAGCGGCTGCACCCGCCGGCAGCTGACCTGGCGCGTGCTGGTGCCGGCGGCCCGGCAGGGCCTGATGGTCGGTGTCAACCAGGTGATCATGCTGTCCCTCAACATGGTGATCATCGCCT
>NZ_WNXE01000035.1:13062-14790 GCF_010993615.1 Arhodomonas sp. KWT
AGCGGTGCTCAGCCACCGCCTGGGCGGCTGGCGGCTCGCCGCGGGCGTCACCGCTCTGGCGCTGTTCATCGCTGTCACCGGCAACTGGGAGAAGGCGATGATCACCGTCTATCTCTGCGGCATATCGGTGGCCATTGCCGCGCTGATCGGCATCCCGCTGGGCATATGGTCGGCGGCCAGCGATCGCGTCCACCGGGTGACCACCACGGTAGTGGACACGCTGCAGACACTGCCGAGCTTCGTCTACCTGATCCCGGTGGTCATGCTCTTCCAGGTGGGCGATTTCTCCGCGATGGTCGCCATCGTCCTATACGCCCTGGCGCCGGCGGTCCGATATACCGACCACGGCATCCGTGGCGTGCCCGCCGAGACCATCGAGGCGGCGCGCATGTGCGGATGCACGCGCGGCCAGATCCGCTGGCGGGTGCAGCTCCCGCTGGCCCTGCCCGAGATCATGCTCGGCCTCAACCAGACCATCATGATGGCGCTCTCCATGCTCGTCATTACCGCCCTGGTGGGGACCCGCGACCTCGGTCAGGAGGTTTACATCGCGCTGACCCGCGCGGACATCGGCGCCGGCCTGGTCGCCGGGCTGTGTGTCGCCTTCATCGCCATGATCGCCGACCGGCTCATCGGTGCCTGGGTGGCCCGGCGCCGTGCCGCGCTCGGGCTCGCCTGAGTCCGGGCCGCGGCCTCAACCCTGAAGGAACGGAGAACGCATTCCATGTCCGAACACTACGAGAACAGCGGCGTCGACCGCCTGTATTCCGCCGTGTGGGGCGAGAACATCCACTACGGCGTGTACGAAACCGGTGACGAGGGTATCGAGACCGCCACCTGGGCGGCCAAGCGCCTGATGGCGGAGGCCGCACGGCTGAGCCCCGGCGAGCGGGTGCTGGAGGTCGCCTGCGGCTACGGTGCCACGGCACGGTATCTCGCCGAGGAGTATGGTGTCTCGGTGGTCGCCAGCAACATCTCCGAGACCCAGCTCGCGCGCTGCCGCGAGATGGCCGAGAGCCGCGCCCTCGACGACCGTGTGAGCTTCGAGTACGCGGACTTCCACGAGCTCCCCTTCCCGGACGAGAGCTTCGACGTGTGGTGGTGCCAGGAGTCGATGGTGCACTCGCCGGACAAGGAACGGGTGCTGCGTGAGGCCTATCGCGTGCTCAAGCCCGGCGGCCGCGCCGTGATCTCCGATCACATCTTCTGGCACGAGCGGCTCACGCCGCAGGAGCGCGCCGCCGTGGAGGCCCGCTACGGGATGTCCAACCTCTCCTCGCCGGCGGACTACGAGCGTCACATCGAGGCGGCGGGGTTCACCCTCGTCGAGCATCGGGACTGGCAGCGCCACGCCGCGCTCCACCGCGCCAAGGTGCTCGCGCGCCTGGAGCAGCACATGAGCGAGTTCGCCCGGGAGATGGACGCCGAAACGCTGGAGAACAACCACCGCAGCTGGGCCCACTGGGCGGACCTCGCCGCCGAGGGCAAGCTCAGTCTGGACTTCTATCTCGCCGAGAAGCCGGCCCGGTGAGCCGGCGCAGCGAACACGGACCCCGCAATCAGGAGGACCCGATGGACAGCCATCTCGAAAACGCGATCGCACGGATCCCGCGGCTGGCCGGCCGCAGTGCCGAGGCGCTGGGCGCCGAGCGGCTGGGCGGCATGACGAACCTGGTCTACCGGCTCAACGACGGCGGCGAGCAGCTGGTCCTGCGTATCCCCGGGGAC
>NZ_WNXE01000035.1:14889-16021 GCF_010993615.1 Arhodomonas sp. KWT
GGTACCGAGGCCTATATCGACCGCGGTGTGGAGGCCCACAACACCCGTGCGGCGTCCCGTGCCGGCGTCGGTGCGGAGGTGCTGCACTTCGACGAGACCGACGGGCTGATGCTCATGCGCAGCCTCGAGGGTTGTCGCACCATGTCGCCGGAGCATTTCCAGGCCGAGGACGCCGCCGCCGACCGGGCCGGCGAGGTCCTCGCGCGCATGCACAACTCCGGCGAGACCTTCCGGTTCCGCTTCGAGCTCTTCGCCATGATCGACGAGTACCTGCAGGTGCTCTCCGGTCTGGATACCCCGCTCCCGGAGGGCTATCACGACGTGCTCGCGGAGGCGGGCACCATGCGCGAGGCCCTGGACGCGCAGCCCGCGGCCCTGGCGCCCTGCCACTGCGACCCGTTGTGCGAGAACTTTCTCGACGACGGCGAGCGCATGTGGGTGGTCGACTGGGAGTACTCCGGCATGAATGACCCCCTCTGGGACGTCGGCGACTTCTCTGTCGAGGCGGGTCTGTCGCGCACCCAGGACGAGCGGCTGATGCGTGCCTACCTCGGGCGTGAGCCGAATGCGGCGGAGTGGGGCCGGATGGTGCTCTACAAGGCCGCGAGCGACCTGCTCTGGACCCTGTGGGGGCTCATCCAGCACGGCAACGGCAATCCCGCGGAGGACTTCTGGGCCTACTCGACGGAGCGCTTCGCCCGCTGCAAGGCCCTGATGGCGGACCCCGCCTTCGCCGGCCACGTCGCCGCCGTGCGCCGGGGCGAATGACGATGTCCGGCGGTGCCGGCGTGCGCGCCGGGATACGCGGCGTGCTGTTCGACAAGGACGGCACGCTGTTCGACTATCATCGCACCTGGCGGCCGGTGAACGAGGCCGCCGCCCTGGAGGCCGCCGGCGGCGATGCCGCCCTGGCCGACCGGTTGCTGAGCGTGGCCGGCCACGACCCGGCAAGTGGCCGGGTGGCCGCCGGCAGCCTGCTAGCCGCCGGACATACCGGTGAGATCGCCGGGGCCTGGGCCCAGACCCTGGGCCTGGAGGCGTCCGAGCGGACCGCGCTGGTGGCCCGTCTCGACCGCGTCTTCGCCCGCCTTGGGCCCGTGCATGCCACCCCGGTCACGGAGCTGGAGGCACT
>NZ_WNXE01000035.1:16120-17704 GCF_010993615.1 Arhodomonas sp. KWT
TTTCGCCGCGTTGCGTGCCCTAGGCCTGCATCTCGGTGTGGCCACAAGCGACGGCGAGCGGGCGACCCGGGCGATGCTCGCCGGCTTTGTTACGCCGGGGGTGCTGTCGTTCGTCGCCGGCTACGACAGCGGCCACGGCGGCAAGCCGGAGCCCGGTATGGTGAGGGGCTTCTGCGCCGCTACCGGTATCGGGCCGGAGGCGGTGGCCGTGGTCGGCGACAACCTCCACGACATCCGCATGGCGCGGGCGGCGGGCTGCGGTCTGGCGATCGGCGTGCTCAGCGGCACCGGCTCCCGGGAGGGACTGGCCGCAGAGGCGGACATGGTGATGGAAACGGTCGAGGCGCTGCCCGCCTGGCTGGCGGGCAGCGCCTGAGGGCATGCCCCGCGGGTGCGGGGCATGCGGCTGGCAGGGTCAGCCCTGCGGGTTGCGGGTCGGGGCCGGTGCCTCGAGCGGACGCGGCGTGTTCGCTCCGTTCGGCGGCAGCTGCGGGTAGGAGACGTCCGGCATCGGGCCGGTCAGGCTCTCGAGGAAGGCGGTGATCGCCGAGACCTCCTTGTCGCTGAGCTCCTGGCCGAGCTGCGCCTCACCCATGATGGCCACCGCCTGGGTCAGGTCCCAGACCTGGCCGGAGTGGAAGTAGGGCTCGGTCACCGCGACGTTGCGCAGTGACGGTGCCCGGAAGACGTACTCGTCGGTCGCCGTGCCGGTTACCGAGAAACGACCCTTGTCATTCTCCGGCAGGACGTCGGCGCCGGGCTTCTCCACCAGGCCGAAGGGATAGTAGCCCTGGCCGCCGACGTTGATGCCGTTGTGGCAGGCCACGCAGCCCTTGTTCATGAAGGCCTGCAGTCCCTCCTTCTGGTGGTCGCTGAGCGCGTCCTCGTCGCCCTTCAGGTAGCGATCGAAGGGCGCATCCGGGGTCAGCAGGGTGGCCTCGTAGGCCTGGATCGCCGCGGCGACGTTGTCGAAGGTCACCGGGTCGGACTGATCCGGGAAGGCGGCCTCGAAGTCCTCGACGTAGGGATCCATGCTCTTGATGGTCTCGACCACGCGCTTGGGCGTGTTGTGCATCTCCACGCCTGCCTGGATCGGGCCCTTGGCCTGCTCCTTGAGGTCGGAGGCGCGGCCGTCCCAGAACTGGGCGACGTTGTAGACGGCGTTGAATACGGTCGGGGCGTTGCGCGGGCCGCGCTGCCAGCCGTGCCCCAGGGAGGTCGGCTGGTTGTCGTCACCGCCCATGCCGAGGTTGTGGCAGGTGTTGCAGCTGATCGTCTGGCTGCCTGACAGGCGCGGGTCGAAGAACAGCTTCTTGCCCAGGATGACCATGTCGTCGGTCACCTTGACGCCGTCGACGTTCGCCGGCGGTTCGGGAATGGGCTCGAAGCTGCCCTTCGCCATCTCCATCAGTTGCGAATCGGCGTGGGCGCCCCCGGCCACGAGCAGGACGGCGAGCGGCAAAGCGCGCAGGGGTATTGAAGCCATGGCGGTGCTCCTTGTAGTCAGCATGCCTGTTTTCTTGACTGATTCTAAGCTAGCACCCTGACTCTCAGAGTCGACCGCGATCGTTCCGGGAATTGACC
>NZ_WNXE01000035.1:17802-25350 GCF_010993615.1 Arhodomonas sp. KWT
CTTGGTCAACGGGGAAACCGAAATCGGCTCAGCGCTGGCAGGTGGGGCAGTAGGTTGTGGTCCGCTGGGCGACGGTGATCTCGCGCAGGGGGTGGCCGCAGCGGCCGCAGGGGGCGCCGCCGTGACCGTAGGCGCGCAGGCGCTGGCGGAAGTAGCCGGGGCGGCCGTCCGCGTCGGTGAAGTCGCGCAGGGTGGTGCCGCCGGCGGTGATCGCCTCGCCGAGCACCGTGGCGATGGCGGTCGCAAGCCGGCGGTAGCGGTTGCGCGAGATCCGGCCCGCGGCGCGGGCGGGATGGATGCCGGCCAGGTACAGGGCCTCGGTGGCGTAGATGTTGCCGACACCCACCACCGTGGCGCTGTCCATGATGAACGCCTTGACCGGGGCGCGCCGGCCACGGGCGCGGGCGTGCAGCCGGTCGCCGTGGAAGTCCGGCCCGAGCGGCTCGGGCCCGAGGCGGGCGAGCAGCGGATGGGCCTCCGGGGCGCCGAGGACGTGGTGGAGGCTGCCGAAGCGGCGGGGGTCGTTGAAGCGCAGTACACGGCTGTCGTCGAGGGTGACGTCCACGTGGTCGTGCCGCTGTACCGGCGTCTCCGGCGGGACCACCCGCAGGCTGCCGGACATGCCCAGATGCCAGAGCAGGTGGCTGGTGTCGTCCAGGGCCAGCAGCAGGTACTTTCCCCGGCGCGAGACCGATTCGATCCGCCGGCCGGTCACCGCGGCCTCGATGCCGTCGGTCACCGGCCAGCGCAGACGCCGCTCGCGCACGGTCACGGCGGTGACGCGGGCATCGGCCAGGTGCGGCGCGAGGCCGCGCCGGGTGGTCTCGACTTCGGGGAGCTCGGGCATGCCGTGATGATACCCGTCCGCGTCCGCGCCCGGGCAAGAAAAAACCCGCCTCGGAGGGCGGGTTTCATCGCGGGCGCCGCCGGGGTGGCGGCGCTGCTACTTGAGCTTGGTCTCGCGGTAGGTCACGTGCTTGCGCACCACCGGATCGTACTTGCGGAACTCCATCTTGTGGGGGGTGTTCCGCTTGTTCTTGTCGGTGGTGTAGAAGTGACCGGTGCCGGCGGTCGAGACGAGTTTCACCTTCTCGCGCATGTCTGACCTCCTCAGACCCGTTCGCCACGCGCACGGATATCGTTGAGCACCTGATCGATGCCCTTCTTGTCGATGATCCGCATGCCCTTGGAAGATACCCGCAGCCGAACGAAGCGCTTCTCGCTCTCCACCCAGAAGCGGTGGAACCGCAGGTTGGGCAGGAAGCGCCGCTTGGACTTGATGTTCGAGTGCGAGACGTTGTTGCCCGTGGCCGGGCGCTTGCCCGTGACCTGGCAGACCTTCGCCATGGGAGCTGCCTCCTAGAATCCGTGACCGTGATGAGCCGGGAAACCTCTGATCAGGCCCGGGCGGCGACGCGCCTGATCGCAGGGTTCCCGAAAGATCGGCCTTTATACCAGCGCCCCCGCCGCGGTTCAAGCACCATCGGGCTTGAATTTACCGGGCGCGGGACACACATGAGCGATGAACGGCGCGCTCGGCGTGCCGCCATCGAGCCACAGGTCTATTCGACAGGAGGTGTTTATGGCCATTCGTCGCTACGAGCCCTGGGGGCTGCTCAACGAACTCTCCCGCGAGCTGGGCCGTCTGTCCGAGTCCGCGGAGACGGGGGACAGCTCCAGCCTGGCTACCAGTGACTGGACGCCTGCGGTGGATATCCGCGAGGAAACCGACCGTTACGTCATCCATGCGGACCTGCCCGGGGTGCGTCCGGAGGACATCGAGGTCCACATGGAGGGCGGCATGCTCAGCATCAGTGGTCGCCGGGAGTCCCACACGAACGAGGCCGGTGAAGGCTACAAGCGGGTCGAACGTGCCAGCGGCAGCTTCTCCCGGCGCTTCAGCCTGCCGGATACCGCCGATCCCAGCGGCATCACGGCACGTTGTGACCAGGGCGTGCTCGAGGTCAGCATTCCCAAGCAGGAGAAGACCCGGCCACGGCGCATTCAGGTCGAGGGCTGAGGTCGGGGAGGCGGCGGCGCGGGCGCCGCGCCGCCGTGCCGTGCCAGGGCACACCGGTAACGCGACTGAGGTGGCGAACAGGGCATGGAGTACAAGGACTACTACCGGATACTCGGGGTCGGACGGGATGCCGATGCGGACGAGATCAAGCGTGCCTACCGCAAGCTTGCCCGCAAGTACCATCCGGACGTCAGCAGCGAGCCCGATGCCGAGCAGCGCTTCAAGGAGGTTGCGGAGGCCTACGAGGTGCTGCGTGATCCCGAGAAGCGCCGCGCCTATGACGAGCTGGGCAGCGGCTGGCGCGAGGGCCAGGATTTCCGTCCGCCGCCGGAGTGGGAGTTCCATACCGGCGGCGGCCGTGGCGGCGCCGACTTCAGCGACTTCTTCGAGTCACTGTTCGGCGGCGGCCGTTCCCCGTTCGACGACATATTCGGCGGCGCCGCCCGGCAGCACGGCGGATTCTCGGTCCGCGGCCAGGATCAGACCGCGCGGTTGACCGTTTCGCTCGACGAGGCGTTCCACGGTGGCGCCCGTACCGTGCAGCTCGAGGGTGCCGAGCCCGATACCCAGGGCCGCATGCGGCGCACCCAGCGCAGCCTTCGCGTGCGCGTGCCCGCGGGGGTGACCAACGGTCAGCGCATCCGTCTCGCCGGCCAGGGGCAGCCGGGCATGGGGGGAGGCGAGCGCGGCGATCTCTATCTGGAGATCCATATCTCGCCGCACCACCAGTTCCACCTGCGCGGCCGGGACATCCACCTGGATCTGCCGGTAGCGCCCTGGGAGACCGCGCTGGGCGCGCGGCTGAAGGTGCCG
This sequence comes from Arhodomonas sp. KWT, assembly GCF_010993615.1. NCBI lineage: Bacteria > Pseudomonadati > Pseudomonadota > Gammaproteobacteria > Chromatiales > Ectothiorhodospiraceae > Arhodomonas > Arhodomonas sp. KWT. The sequence goes on from NZ_WNXE01000035.1 coordinate 20,636, forward strand.
ACCCTGGGCGGTCCGGTGGACATGCGGATACCGGCCGGGAGCCAGGCGGGCAAGCGCCTGCGCCTGAAAGGGCGGGGGCTGCCCGGAGAGCCGCCGGGGGACCAGTACGTGACCCTGCGTATCGTTAACCCGCCCATGGATGACGACGCGGTGCGCGGTCTGTATGAACAGTTGCGCGACCGGTGCCGGTTCGACCCCCGGGCGAACATGGATTATTAGTGCGCTAATCGGTTGCCTGAAAGGGGTAAAGTGCTTACCCTTTGTCGACGCGCCGGCGGCGTCGGGCGGGCGTTCCGGACGACGCGCCGCGCTGGCGGGACGATGCTGCCGGGGCGGAGTCCCTCGATCCCTAATCCAACAAGGTCACTGGCGATGAGGATGCGCAAATGACCGACGTCAATCTCGAGCGCGCGCGCTACAACATGGTCGAGCAGCAGGTCCGCCCCTGGGAGGTGCTCAACGACCGCATCCTCTCGGTGCTCGAAGCGCTGCCGCGCGAGGATTTCGTGCCCGCGGCCCACCGCAACCTCGCCTATGCGGATCTCCAGCTTCCGCTGCCTCACGGCGAGGTGATGCTGGAGCCGAGGCTCGAGGCGCGGATGCTCCAGGCGCTGGACCCCCAGCCCGACGAGCGGGCCCTGGAGATCGGCACCGGCACGGGCTATTTCGCCGCGTGCCTGGCTCAGCTCGCCGGTGAGGTCACCAGCATCGACATCCACGAGGACTTCCGCGAGCTGGCCGGCGAGCACTTTGCCGCCGCCGGGGTCGGTGGTGTCAATCTGGAGGTGGGCGACGCCGCTGCCGGCTGGGACGACGGCCGGCGCTACGACGTGATTGCGGTCACGGGGTCGCTGCCGGAGCTCCATCAGGGCTTTCACCGCAGCCTCACCATCGGCGGCCGGGTATTCCTGATCGTCGGCCAGCCGCCGATCATGGAGGCGCTGCTGATTACCCGGGTCGGCGAGGACCAGTGGGCCAGCGAGAGCCTGTTCGACACCAGCGTGCCGCCGTTGCGCGGCGCCCGCGTCACGCCGCGGTTCCGTCTCTAGGGCGCGCGGGGACACTACCGTGCGATCGGTCAATGCCAGCGAACTCGCCGACTGGCTCGCAGGGGAGGCGCCCCCGCAGCTCATCGATGTGCGCGAGCCCTGGGAGCACGGGACCGCGAGTCTTGCGCAAGCGAGCCTGGTGCCCCTGGCGTTGCTGCCACAGCGCCTTGATGAGCTGTCCCGGGAACGGCCCACGGTTGTGATGTGCCACCACGGCGTGCGCAGTGCGATGGCCGCCGGGCTGCTCGAGCGCGCCGGATTCACAGACGTCATCAATCTTGATGGCGGGATAGACGCGTGGTCGGTCGAGGTCGACCCTGCCGTGCCCCGCTACTGACGGAGACCTGCCCATGAAACGAATTCTACTGGCCGTCGCCCTCGGCAGCCTGAGCCTGCCGGCGCTGGCTGCCGAGGACCTGCTCGACGTCTACCGCAACGCCCTGGACAGCGACCCGGTCTTCCAGCAGGCGCAGGCGCAGCTGCGTACGGCGGAGGAGGCCCTGCCGCAGGCCCGGGCACTACGGCTGCCGGAGATCGGTGTCGATGCCGCGGCCAAGCGCAACTATCAGGACACCAATATCGTCAACGGTCCTGAAGCCGACGATAGCTACAACTCGCTGACCTACGGCGTTCAGCTCAGCCAGCCGCTGTTCCGCTACTCGGACTTCCAGCAGCTCGACGTGGCGAAGGCGAACGTCGCCCAGGCCAAGGCGCGCTTCGCCTCCGCCGAGCAGTCGCTGATGACCCGCGCCGCGGAGCGCTACTTCGGCGTGCTCGACGCCCAGGTGGCGCTCGCCGCCGCCCGTGCACAGCTCAAGGCCATCCAGCGCCAGCTCGAGCAGGCCCGGGAGCGCTTCGACGTCGGTCTGATCGCGCGTACCGACGTGGAGGAGGCCAAGGCCCGCTACGATACCGCCCGTGCCTCGGTCATCCAGGCGGAGGACGACCTGGAGAGCGCCCGTGCCCAGCTGCGTGAGGTGATCGGAAAGCCCCCGGGGGAGCTCGCCCGGGTGCGCAGCGGTGTCGATCTCTCGGCGCCGCAGCCCGCGGACGAGGATGCATGGCGCCAGCGTGCGGAGGAGCAGAACTGGGAGCTCACCGCGGCACGCCAGGCCTCGAAGGCCGCCATGGAGAACGTCGACGTGGCCCGCGGGGGGCACTATCCGCAGGTCGACGCGGTGGCGAGCTACGGCGGCAGCCACACCGATGGCGGGGTGACCAGCGGTGCCACCTACGACGGTTCGGATAATCAGGAGCTCGCCGCCGGTATCGAGGTCACCGTGCCGCTGTACACCGGCGGGGCCACCAGCTCGCGGGTGCGTGAGGCGCAGTCGCAGTACACGGAGGCACGTGCCAGCCTGGAGGAGGTCCGCCGCTCGGTGACCCGCAACGCCGCCGACGCTTACCGCGGTGTGCAGACGGCCCTCGAGCGGGTGCAGGCCCTCGCGCAGTCCCGCGTCTCCACCAAGACGGCCCTGGAGGCGACCCAGGCCGGCTTCGAGGTCGGTACGCGTACCATCGTGGACGTCCTCGACGCCCAGCAGAATGTCTTCGAGGCAGAGCGGAACTATCAGCAGGCGCGTCACGCCTACCTGCTCAACACCCTGCGCCTCCAGCAGGCCGCCGGCGTGCTCTCAGAGGACGACCTTGCCTCGATCAACCGCCTGCTCTCAGCGAACGCGGCGCCGTACGTGAGCGAGGACGCGATCACTCCCGGGGAGAACTCCGCGGAGTAAGCGCCTCGATCAGCGCCACGGTGCGGCCCAGGGCTCCGCGGTGGGCGGCGACCACGCCCTCCGCGGCCTGGCCCGCCCGGATCCGGGCCCCGGAGTCGGTGAGCCACTCGATCACCGCCGTGGCCAGCCCCTCCGCATCCGTGACCGTGCGCGCGCCGCCCGCCTCGGTCAGCAGCTCGAATATCCGCGCGAAGTTGTGCACGTGGGGCCCGGTGATCACCGGGTGCCCCAGGGCGGCGGGTTCCAGCGGATTGTGACCGCCCACCGCCACCAGGCTCCCGCCCATGAAGGCGATATCCGCCGCGGCGAGCAGCGTTGGCAGCTCGCCCATGGTGTCTCCCACCAGCACGTCCACATTCGCCGCGTCGGTGGTCCCCGGGGTGCTGCGCCGGGCGAACCGGAACCCCTCCGAGCGGGTCAGCGCGGCGACACCGTCGAATCGCTCCGGGTGTCGGGGAACCAGCACGAGCACCGCGCCAGGAACGGCCTCCAGCACGCGCCGGTGCGCCGCGAGCGCGGCGGATTCCTCGCCTTCGTGGGTGCTCGCGGCGATCCACACCGCACGCGCCGGGCCGAGCAACCCGCGCAGTGCCTCCCCCGCCTGTCGCTGGGTCTCGTCCACGGGCTGGTCGAACTTCAGGCTGCCGGTGACGTGGAGTCGCACGGGGGAGGCCCCCAGCGCCCGGAACCGCTCGGCGTCCGCGTCGTGCTGCGCGGCGATCGCGGCCAGGCCGCGAACGGCCTCCGTGCCCAGCCGCCCGGTGCGGGCATAGCCGGCGGCGGAGCGCGCTGACAGCCGGGCGTTGGCGAGCACCAGCGGGATGCCGCGGGCGTCGGCCTCCGCGATGAGGTTGGGCCAGATCTCGGTTTCCATGAGCACACCCAGCGCCGGCCGCGTCCGTGCCAGGAAACGCCGTACCGCGCCGGGCGTGTCATAGGGGAGGTAGCAGTGGCGGACCCGGTCCCCGAAGAGCGCCCGCACCCGCTCCGAGCCCGTGGGCGTCGTGGAGGTGACCAGTACCGGCCGCTCCGGATGGGCCGCCATCAGCGCCTCGATCAGCCCGCGGGCGGCCACGGTCTCGCCGACGGAGACGGCGTGGACCCACACCGGCGCGCCGTCGATGGCCGGGCCGAAGCCGAAGCGTTCCCCCCAGCGCCGCCGGTAGGCGGGCGCGCGGCGGGAGCGCCACAACAGCCGGGAGAGGATCGCCGGGGTGGCGAGTCGCAGGGCGAGGGTATAAAGGGTACGCGGCATGGCGCACACTCTATCAATTCAGCGATCGGGGTGCGGTGGCATTCTACCGGCCCGGCGTGCGGGGGCTTGCGCCGAAGCGTTGCGGCCAGCCCGTGGCGATCACCGTTGCCCCGGCCGTGGAGGTCGGGGGGCGCGATGAGCGCCGCCGGACCGGCGAAGGCGGCGGCGTGCCGCGGTGCGCCCCGGGGATCGGCGTTCCATGCGGGCGTGCCGGTTTGCGGGGATACGCCGGATCAACGGGTCGTCGTGATTCGACGCTGCGATAGTCCGGTCAAGCACGCCGGGCGTCATCCGGCGCGTGCTGCCCGGGCCGGGGCACGTGCGGCCGCGGGAGGTGGTGATGCGAGCCGCGAGGTTAGTATACTCCGCGCTCCTGCCGATCGCTGTTGAATCGCCGATGGACCGCTCGCTGTTCGCGCCGCGCTACTGGTTGACCTGGCTGGGTATGGGGCTGCTGCGGCTGCTGGCGGCGCTGCCGTACCGGCTCGCCATGCGCGCGGGCGACGGGCTCGGCCTGCTCTCGTGGTACCTCGTGCCCTACCGTCGCCGCATCGTCGAGACCAACCTGCGGCTCTGCTTCCCGGATCTCACCGCCGCGCAGCGGCGCGATCTCGCCCGCCGGAACCTGTGCTATACAGGACGCGGACTGGTGGAGGTCGCGCTGGCGTGGTGGGG
>NZ_WNXE01000360.1:0-1902 GCF_010993615.1 Arhodomonas sp. KWT
GCGTAATTGGTGTCCTCGCGGCCGGCGGCCTCCTCGACCGCCTCGGAGATCGCCAGGCCCAGCGAGCCCGGGTTGTCCGGGTCGTCGGCGAGGGCCTTGCGGCCGGTCTCGGTGAGCGGCGAGGGGCTGGGAATGACCTCGCCGCCCCAGGTCTGCATCATCGAGCGCCGGTGGGGCTTTTGCTCGTAGCTCACCCGGACCATGTAGACCCGCACGTCCAGGCCGAAGAGGCTGCCCGCCAGCGCCAGTGAGCTGCCCCACTGGCCGGCGCCGGTCTCGGTGGTCAGCCGGGTGATGCCCGCCTCGCGGTTGTAGTAGGCCTGGGCTACCGCGGAGTTGGGCTTGTGCGAGCCCGCCGGGGAGACCCCTTCGTACTTGAAGAAGATCTTCGCCGGTGTGCCCAGGGCCTCTTCCAGCCGGGTGGCGCGGATCAGTGGCGAGGGCCGCCACAGCCGCAGGGCCTCACGCACCGGCTCGGGGATGGCGATCCAGCGCTCGGTGCTGACCTCCTGCTCGACGATCGCCGGCGGGAATATGGCGGTCATCGCCTCCGTCGGCACCGGCTGGCCGTCGGGGCCGACGTACGGCGCCAGCGGACCGGGGAGGTCCGGGATGACGTTGTACCAGTGGGTCGGGATGTCCGATTCCGGAAGCAGGATCTTGGTGTCGCTCAAAACGGGGCCTCCAAGGGGGTACTGATCTTCTCAGAGGTATTGCCATGCGTCAGCCGGTCTGTGTGTCGATGGGGCAAGGCGCGAGGCGCACGGTGTAGCCGGACTATAAGCGGCGAGCAACGCAGCCCCATCGGCGCACAGAGCGGCCCAAAGGGAGCGCCAGAGCGCTCCGGTTGCGGCGTTGCGCTCGCATGAAGTGACCCGGCCACACCGGCGCGAGCGTGCCTCGCCGCCCGAACCGCTCTGGCGCTCTGACACAGGACAATACCTCTGAGAAGATTGGTATGTCGGCGGGCGTCGATCAGTCCTTGCCGTAGTCGTTGTCGAGCACGCTGAACCAGTCCTGGTGGGTGCGGTCGGCCTGGTCGCGCCAGTGTCGCACCTGCTCGCTGGTGTATTCCTCGCGCAGCTCGCTGTCGGTGACGGGGCGCGGGTCGAAGTCCGCGTCCGGCTGCTTGTCGCTCATCGCTCCCTCCATCGCCCGCGTGGCTTTGCCGCCGCCGGGCTTAGTAGAATCCCTGATGTCAGGGCCGATAGTGTAACGCGTCAGGATATCCCATGGCTCACCCGTTCGATTCGGATCTGGACGTGCGCGGGCTCAACTGCCCGCTGCCGATCCTCAAGACCAAGAAGGCGCTGATCCCGCTGCCCGCCGGTGCAGTGCTGCGGGTGCGCGCGACGGATCCGCACTCGGTGATCGACTTCACCGCCTTCTGCGACAAGACCGACAACACTCTTGTCGCTCGGGACGAGGACGACGGTGTGCACACGTTCTACGTCAGCAAGGGCTGATACCCGGCCCGTCCTCCGCCAGGAACCCCGTCACCGCGTCGCCGAATGCCGCCGGTGCCTCCTCCGGGGGCAGGTGCCCGACGCCGGCCAGGGGGTGCACGCGGGCGTGGGGCAGCAGCGTGCGCCAGTGTCCCAGCACCCGCGCGCCCAGTGCCGGGTCGCGCATACCCCAGGCCAGCAGCGCGGGCGTGTCACCAAGGCGTGGCAGGTGGTCCCGCAACGCCGCCAGCCACGCCCGGGCGGCGAGCATCTCCCGGGGCAGCGCGGCGAAGCCGTCGCGCGCCGCGGGCGTGGCGCGCACCGTCCGATAGCACCGATGGGCCGTGGCGGACAGCCGCTGCCGGTCGCCGACGGCCAGGGGCAGGGCGCGGACGAGGGCGTCGTGGTGCCGGATCAGCCATCGGCCGGGCGGTCCGCCGGCCAGGGCGGCGAAGGC
>NZ_WNXE01000361.1:0-1896 GCF_010993615.1 Arhodomonas sp. KWT
CGGTCGTCGAACGCCTCGGCGCGCTGGAACGCGAGCTCGACGAGACCGGCGACGACGCCCGGGCCGACGACATCGCGAGGCGTATTGGCGAGACCCGGCGCGAGCTGGCGCAGGCCCAGGACGGGGAGGCGCTGGTGCACGGCCACGTCGACGGCAATGCCGTCGCGGAGGTGATCTCCGGGTGGACGGGCATCCCCCTGGGCAAGATGCTCGCCGACGAACTCACCACCGTGCGCCGCCTGCCGTCACTGCTCGGCGAACGCGTGCTCGGCCAGGACCACGCCCTGGAGGCCATCGGTCAGCGCATCGCGATCTCCCGCGCCGGCCTCGACGACCCGGGCAAGCCCGTCGGCGTGTTCCTGCTGCTCGGCCCCAGCGGTGTCGGCAAGACCGAGACCGCCCTGGCCCTCGCCGACACCCTCTACGGCGGCGAGCGCAACGTCATCACCATCAACATGTCCGAGTATCAGGAGGCCCACACCGTCTCCGGCCTGAAGGGCTCGCCGCCGGGCTACGTGGGCTATGGCGAGGGCGGCGTGCTGACCGAGGCGGTACGCCGCCGGCCCTACAGCGTGGTCCTGCTCGACGAGGTGGAGAAGGCCCACCCGGACGTCCTGGAGCTCTTCTTCCAGGTGTTCGACAAGGGGGTACTCGACGACGGCGAGGGCCGGGAGATCGATTTCCGCAACACGATCATCCTGCTGACCTCCAACGTCGGCACCGACGCCATCATGGAGCGCTGCCTCGGCCATGCCGTGCCGCCGGCCCCGGAGGCGATCGTCGCGGCACTGCGCGACACCCTCAACACCACCTTCAAACCGGCGTTCCTCGGCCGCCTGAGCATCGTCCCCTACTACCCGGTGCACGGCGAGATCCTCAGGCGAATCGTGACAATGAAGCTGGAGCGCATCCGCCAGCGCTTCCTTCACAACCATCGTGCCGGGCTGACGTTCTCCCCGGCGGTGGTCGAGGCCATCGCCGCCCGCAGCACCGACAGCGACAGCGGCGCCCGCAGCATCGACCACATCCTCGCCGGCACCCTCATGCCGGAGCTCGCCGCGCACGTGCTCGACCGCATGGCCGCGAACGACCCGGTGGAGCACCTGGAGGTGGATCTGGGTACAGGCGGGAACTTCATCTACCGGAGCCCGTCGGCCGACGAACCCGCGCTGGCGGTGTGAACCATACCCGCCCAGGGCCGCACGCGGTACCGCGGGCCCGGCGCGTATACCGGCCTCAGTTCAGGATGGGCGGCCAGGAAACGATGTGCTGGAAAGGGCCTGGCGAACACCCCAACGCGGACAACCGGGGCACCAAAAACATGCCATACCGCCCGGCCCCATCCCTCGACAAGGGTGTCGGGCGCGTTCCGGCACGAGTCACGCAGAGTCAGACCGTTCCCGCCGTAGGCCGGTTGCCCGAAGGCAGCCGACGATGGCCCGGAAGAGGACGGCGATTGCGGGGAGCCGTCAGCCCGCGGAAGCGGCCGGTACCGGCCGTTCGTGTGGATCGGGCACCGGGAGCGTGCGACACCCTCGCCCTGCCGACAAGCACCCTGCGGACGCCCGCCGCCCCGGGGCACACCGGGCGAGGCCACCGTGGTCGGTTGCCAGGAGCAACCAATCTATACCCGCCCTCGGCAACGGGCCCTAGGGGTTCACGCCGCCGGCCGCCGCCAGGGCCGACGCGAGCTCCGGCTCCAGGGCGTCCAGACGGGGCAGCAGCGCGGACTCGCCGGCGGCGAGCACCGGGATGAAGCGCTCGTCATCCACCCCGGCGTCACCCGGTGCCAGGGTATCCATGGTGACGCTCGCGATGCGCGGGATCCCCTGGGTGACGACACCATAGTGGCTAACGGGCAAGGTACCGGACAGGGCCTTGAGCACGAGCAACCGA
>NZ_WNXE01000362.1:0-1888 GCF_010993615.1 Arhodomonas sp. KWT
TCCCCGCCGCCGCAGGCGGTGAGCAGGGCGGCCATGAGCAGGGGCCAGACGATGAGGGGGGTCGAGCGGCGTGCTGTCATGCTGACACGCCGGCGGGCCCGGGGATGCCCGGCTTTCCGTGACCGCCCCCGGCCGGTCCCGGCGGTGCGGTGTGTCGTGTCGGCGAGGAACCGGACAACCCGGGCGGGATGCCCGTGAAGGAATCGTCAGCCATGTGCCACCTTCCCTGGTCAAAAGCCGAAGTGCATCAACCCGCGCGATAATGCGCCTTCCGCCTTCCTGGCGGTGCGTACCGGGCCAGGCTTGCCCGGTCCGGGCGATATCAGCCTACCTCAGTACTTTCCGGTTGCCGAGTCCGGAATGCGGATCACTCACACCGCAACCCAACGCGATCATAAACGAGGAAGATCCGCGGGCAGCTCGATATGACCGCCGTAGCGGTCCTGCAGGCGGATGGCGAAACGCCGGGCCCGCGGCGGGAGTCCGTCGCGGAGATACACCGCCAGGGCGTCGCGGACGGCGCGGCGGAAGCCGTCCGGATCACCGGGATCGCCGTCCAGATTGTCGACGCTCACCCGGAAGGGTGCATCCGCGGCCATGCTGAAGGCCCACTCCAGCGCCTGGGGGCGGGCCTCGACCCGCTCGAACTCGGCCTGGGTGACGGCGTCCCGTCCGTCCCCCTCGTACCAGTAGCCGTAGTCCACCAGCGCCCGGCGCCGGGGTCCGGCGATGCACCAGTGCGCAATCTCGTGGAGCGCGCTGGCGAAGAAGCCATGGGCGAAGACCACCCGGTGGTACGCACACGTGTCGTCCGCCGGCAGGTACAGCGGCTCCTCATCGCCGCGCACCAGCCGGGTGTTCTCCGGGGCGAACTCGTCGTCGAACAGCCGTATCAGCTCCGCCGGGTCGTGGCCGCCGGCATCCGCCGACGGCCACGGCTGCCCGGTGCCGCTCACGCCGGCGTTTCCAGCAGACGGTTGACCCGCTGCACGAACGCCGCCGGGTCCTCGAGCTGGCCGCCGCCGGTAAGCTGGGCCTGGTCGAAGAGCAGCTGCGCCCAGTCGTCGAAGCGCGCATCCTCGCCGCCGCCCTCGAGCCGCTGGATCAGCGCGTGATCCGGATTGATCTCCAGCGCCGGCGCCCCCTGGGGCATCTCGTGGCCGGCGGCCTTGAGCATGCGCTGGAGGTTCATGCCGAGCTCGTAGTCGCCCACTACCAGGCAGGCCGGCGAGTCGGTGAGGCGGTCGCTGACACGGACCTCGGAGACCCGCTCGCCCAGCGACTCCTGGAGCTTCTCGGTGAGCGGCCTGAGCGCCTCGGCGCGCTCCTCGCGGGCCTGCTTCTCGGTCTCGTCCTCCAGCTCGTCCAGGTCCAGCTCGCCCTTGGCGACGGACTGCAGGGGGTAGCCCTGGAACTCGTGGAGATGGCTCGCGAGCCACTCGTCGATGGGCTCGTGGAGCAGCAGCACCTCGACGCCCTTCTTGCGGAAGATCTCCAGGTGCGGACTGTTGCGCGCCGCGTTGAAGCCCTCGGCGGTGACGTAGTAGATGTGCTTCTGGCCCTCGCGCATCCGCGCGACGTAGTCCGCGAGGGTGACGTCCGCCTCCTGTTTCGCCTCCTGGGTGGAGGAGAAACGCAGCAGTCCGGCGATGCGCTCACGGTTGCCCGAGTCCTCGATCACGCCCTCCTTGAGCACCGAGCCGAACTGGGACCAGAACGTGGCATAGTTCTCGGGCTCGTCCCGGCTCATGCGCTCCAGGGTGTCGAGCACCCGCTTGACCGAGGCGCCGCGGATGCGGTCGATGAGCTTGTTGTGCTGGAGCAGCTCGCGGGAGACGTTGAGCGGGAGGTCGTCGGAGTCGATCACGCCGCGCACGAACCGGAGGTA
>NZ_WNXE01000363.1:0-1885 GCF_010993615.1 Arhodomonas sp. KWT
ATCACCCTGGAGCGGCGCGCCACCGGCCGGGAGATCCTCACCGCGCTGCGCGAGGGCTTCTGGGCACTGATGGCGCCGGTGGTCATCCTCGGCGGCATCTACGGCGGCGTGTTCACGCCCACCGAGGCCGCCATGGTGGGGGCGCTCTACAGCGCGGTGGTGGGCCTGTTCCTCTACCGCGACCTCCACTGGCGCAGCGTCCCGGCGATCCTGATGCGCTCCATGCGCACCACCGCGGTGATCATGTTCATCATCGCCGTCGCCTATGGCTTCGCCTGGGTCGTGGCCAGCGAGCAGATCCCGGCCCATGTCACCGAGGGGCTGCTGGCGATCACCTCCAACCCGATCCTACTGCTGCTGATGCTCAACGTCATGCTGCTGGTGCTCGGCGCGGTGATGGACAACGTCTCCGCGATGGTGATCCTCAGCGGCGTGCTCATCGGGGTGGGCCAGCAGATCGGGCTCGACCCGATTCAGCTGGGCGCGATGGTGGTGATCAACTTCGCCGTCGGCATGGTCACCCCGCCGGTGGGCTACTCGATCTTCGTCGCCTCCAGCATCAGCGGCCTGCGCATCGAGACGGTGGCACGCTACCTCTGGCCGTTCCTGCTGGTGCTCATCACCGTCGTGGGCCTGATCGCCTACGTCCCGGCGGTCACCCTGTGGCTGCCGGGCCTGCTCGGCTAGGATGCCCGGGTCCCGGCGCCCGAACGCGCCGGGACCCGGTACGGATATCCAGGAGGGAGACATGACCCGAGCGAACCGCCGGCTTCCCGGCGAGGTGGCCAGCGTGCTCGAGCGCGAGATCCGCGACGGCCGCCACCAGCCCGGCGGGCGGATGCCCACGGAGGCGGCGCTGGCGACGCGCTTCGAGGTGAGCCGCGCGGCCGTGCGCGAGGCCATCGCGGAGCTTCGCCGCGCCCGGCTGGTGAAGACCCACCAGGGCCGCGGGACCTTCGTCGCCGAGACCCTGCCGGAGAAACCGGTATTCTCGCTGTCCAGCGACAGCCTCGACCCGGTGGAGCTGCGCCACGTCTATGAGATCCGCCGCGAGGTGGAGGCCGGCGCGGCGGCTTTGGCGGCGGGCAACGCTGACGAGGCGGCCATCGCCGCCATGCGCGAGGCGTTCGCGGCACTGGAGCGCTCGGTGCACGAGGACCGCCCCGGCGCCCGTCACGACCTGGCCTTTCACCGGGCCATCGCGGAGGCCACGGGCAACCGCTTTTTCCCCGAGTTCCTCTCGTTCTTTTACCCGCGGGTGATGGAGTCCATCACCGCCGCCCGCTCCAACACCGCCCGTATCTCCGGCCGGGCCCAGGCGGTGCAGGCCGAGCACCGTGCGATCCTCGACGCCATTCTCGCCCGCGAACCGGAGGAGGCACGGGCGGCGATGCGCGTACACCTGACCAACGCCATGCGCCGGCTGGGCCTCGCCCGCACCGACGCCAGGGAGACGCAGATATGACCACACCCCCCGACATCCCCGGACCGGACCCGGCCCCGCATGCACCGGCCACGCCGCTGCCGGCGGGGGCCTGCGACACCCACGCGCACCTCTTCGGGCCCCAGGCGGACTACCCCTACCAGACCCCGCGGGGCTACACCCCGCCGGACGCGGACGAGACCGCCTACCGCCGGCTGCTGACCACCCTCGGCTTCCAGCGGGCGGTGCTCGTGCAGCCGAGTGTCTATGGCACCGACAACCGCCGCATGCTCGACACCCTGGCGGCGGCCGGTGGCGCCGGCGACCCCATCGAGTGGCGCGGCATCGCGGTGGTCGACCGGGACGTGGACGATGCGAGCCTGGAGCGCATGCACACGCTCGGGGTCCGCGGCATCCGCATCAACCTGGTCTTCCCCGGCGGGATCACCTTCGACGACGTCC
>NZ_WNXE01000364.1:0-1858 GCF_010993615.1 Arhodomonas sp. KWT
GCCGCCGACGCCGACGCCCTTGCCCCGGAGGCACTCTCCAATGTGCACGCGGACGCCCTGACCGGCCTGCGGCTCACGCTGCACCCGGCCACACGGATCGTGGCCAGCCCCTGGCCGGTAACGTCGATCTGGGAGACGAACACCCACGACGAGTCCGTCCGCCCCGTGGATCTCGGCAGCGGCGGCGGCACCGCACTGGTCACCCGGCCCGTCCTCCAGGTGTACACACAGTGCCTGCCCGGCCGGGCGGACGTGTTCATCCGCGCACTCGATACGGGCCAGAGCCTGCCGGAGGCCGCGGGAACCGTGGCCGAGGCGGACGCGTCCTTCGACCTGGCCACCGTGCTTCAGGCGCTCCTGACGACCGGCGCACTCGCCGGCTACCGCCTCGACCCGTAAGCCTGCAAGGGAGGGAGACCCCATGCGCGTCGCGACTGCACCGATCGTCACCGGGCTGAACCGGGCCTCGCGGATACCCGGGGTGATAAGCACCTGGCTCGGCCGGCTGCCGGCGAGCGTGCCCCAGCTCGTGCTGCGCCTCACCATGGCAATCCCGTTCTGGCAGTCGGGGTTGACTAAATTCGACGGGTTTCTCCAGCCCTCGCCCGGCGCGGTGTGGCTGTTCACCAACGACTTCCGCCTGCACATCCTCGGCGGGACGTACGCCTACCCTTTCCCGGCGCTGATGGCGACCCTCTCCGGCATCGGTGAGCTGGTGTTCCCCGTCATGCTGGTCCTGGGCCTGGGGACCCGCCTCGCCGCCGCCGGGATGCTTGCGATGACCGCGATCATCCAGCTCACGATCCCGGACGCGTGGCAGGCCTACCACCTGCCCTGGGCGGCGATGCTGCTGGCGATCATCGCCCACGGACCGGGGCGGATCTCTCTGGACGCCGTCGTGGCGAGCCGCCTGATGCGGTCCGGCTGACCGGCCGCCGGTATGCCCGCCCCCCCGCTCGGTAGTAGGGTAACGGGTTTAGGGGCAGTCACGACGGGCATGATGTACGGCTGGGAAGGCAAACCCTTTGCGCAGATAGAGCGGCTCACGCGTCGGCGCGATCCGCAACGCTATCCGGTAGCCGCGGTAACCAGCGATGGCGAGAGCGAGGTCATCGAGTGGTTCCGCAACGTCGCAGAGCTGCAGCAGTACCTGGTGCGCATGGAGCCCCAGCGCTGGGGCGTCGAGGGCGGCACGCTCATCGAGCTCAAGACGGAGCTGGAACGCGCGCTCACGCCGCTGTCCGTCGCCGGCCTGGCCCCGGCGCTGCGCGAGGCCTACAACAACGCGCTCGACGGACGTTTCCGCATCATCTGGTGGGGCACGCTCGAAGAACTGGTGGAAGGCGGCACCGGCTGGCCGGCCTCGGTCCTGCGGGCCGCCGGTGCCGAAGGGCTGAACGACGACGACCGCCGGGTCCGCGTGCTGGAGTGGCTGGCCTCGCACCGGCCGGAGTAACGCTCCCCGACCCATCGTCAGGTCCGGGCACGCGGATCCGGGGCTGGACACCGGAGACGGGCGATACCCGGCCGCGCCTACGGGACCCTGCACACGAGCGCCGCCCCGGCATGCGCAGCGACACCACCTCTGGATCAGCCACCGGTGGCGTACGGCATCCCGCTGTGCCGACAGGCGCTTGGTCCACCTCTCCGTCCAGCAAACCGGACGACGCCACCGCAGCCGTAGCCGTCGTTTGCGAGGGGCAACCGAGTTACCGCTCCCGGCTTGCTCCGTCTGCGTTGGTGCTGGCAGAACGTACGCACATCGGGGTTATGTCGCGGTTGTAAGGTCGGCCGCTCAAGGCAGTCGACGTTACCAGCGCCGCAGGGCGGGATGTTGGCTGCCAGGAGCAGCCAACCT
>NZ_WNXE01000365.1:0-1856 GCF_010993615.1 Arhodomonas sp. KWT
GGCAGCCGGGCAGCTAAGCCGCGGCCATGTCCATCACCGGTCTCCCGTGGCGGCGGCTCGCCGCCACGGCGCTCCTCGTCCTGGGGCTCGCCCCGGGCCCCTCGCCGGCCGCGGATGACGGCGACGGCCCGGTCCTGCTGGGAATCGTCTCCGAGCGTTCCGCGCCCCGGCTCGCGGCCGGCGCAGAACGCTATGCCGCCGAACATACCGGCCATGAGATCGTGCTGCGCACCACCGGGCAGATCGCCGGGCTCTCCGACGCCGCGCTCGCCGCGCTGTGGCAGCGCGCCGACGCGGTGCTGTTCGCCGCCGTGTTCGGCGACGCGGTGGTGCCACGCCTGCGCCGGCTGGTGCAGCGGGACCGCGGCCACCGTGCCGTGATCGGCGTGAGCAGCGCCCGCGCGATCAACCGGCTCACACGCCTCGACGGCAGGCACCCGCTGGCGGGGCTCGACGACGCCACCCTGGACGAGCTGACGGCCAATCCCGGCGCGGACGAGGACCCGGCCGCCATGCGCCGGCGGCTCGCCGCCGAGCACCCGGCCCAGGCGGGCTGGCTCACCGCTCACGCCTACTGGAGCGGCCGCGGTGCGGCCAATGCCGCCGGTCTGCTCGCCTACCTCGCCCGGGAGGCGGGTGCGGATGTGAGCGTACCCGAGCCGCAGACCCGGGCGCCGCTGCGCTATTACCACGACGGCGAGGTCGTCCCCGCGGACGACCTCGGCCTCGGGGCGAAGCGTCCCGTGGTCGCCGTACTCGACCACGACACCGGCGACAGCGTCGGCCAGCGCGCCCTGCTCGACGCCCTGTGCGAGGCGGTACGCGAGCAGGGCCCCCAGTGCCTGGTGCTGCTCGCACGCTGGGGGCAGGCCAGCGTCACCGCGCTGGAGACCCTGGACCAGCGCCTCGGCGACACCCCGCTGGGCGCGATCATCAGCCTCCAGGGATTCGTGATCGGCGGCGGCGACGGCCGCGAGGCCGCCACCCGGGCGCTGGAGTCGCTGGAGGTGCCGGTACTCCAGGGCATCCGCCTGAGCAAGCGCACCGAGGCCGAGTGGCGGCTCTCCCCGGACGGCCTGCCCGCCGACAGCGTCCACTACCGGCTGTCGATGCCCGAGTTCCAGGGCGTGAGCCAGCCGATGGTGCTCGCCGCCGCAGAGCCGCCCCGGATCGATCCGCTCACCGGCATCGAGCTCACCGTGACCCACCCGCTGCCCGCACAGGTGAATGCCATCGCCCGCCGTGCGGGCAACTGGATCACGCTGCAGCGCAAGGCCAACGCCGACAAGCGCATCGCCATCATCTACTACAACCACCCACCGGGGCGGCACAACATCGGCGCGGACAACCTCGACGTCCCCGCCTCCCTGGTCACTATCCTCCGCCGGCTCAAGGCCGCCGGCTACCGCGTCGGCGACATCCCCGAGGACGCCGGGGCCATGGTCGAACGGCTTCAGGAGCGGGGCGTGAACCTCCCCGAACAGTCCGACGCCCTCGCCGGGATGGCCGATCGGGTGAACACCATGGACGCCGCCACCTACCGGCGCTGGTTCGACACCCTGCCGGAAACCGCACGCCGGGCCGTCTCCGGCGGCCCGGTCGCCGCCCTGGTGCCGCGGCTGCGCCGGGCCCTGACGCTGGGCCGGGCGGAGACCGCGCAGACCCTCCTCACGCGCACCGCCGGCGACATCCGCCACCTGCTGGAGGAGGCGAAACACCCCGCCGCCCCCCGCGCCCTGGACCTGCTGGGGCAGCTCGAGACGGCCGCGGGCGAGGCCATGGACAGCGGCGAGTGGGACCGCGCCGAGCGACTCGCGCAGGCCCTGCGCGATACCGGCGTGCCGGGCCTGGACGGC
>NZ_WNXE01000366.1:0-1841 GCF_010993615.1 Arhodomonas sp. KWT
TCGCCCTCGAAGTCGTGGATCGCCGTGCGCACGCTCTCGCCGGCGCGCTTGCCCGGACACACGGCGTCGACCGTGTGTCCCACGGCCTGGAGTGCCTGGAAGGGCACCATGATCTCGTAGTCCTCGCCGAAGTCGCCGACGATCATCAGGATCCTGCGTCCGCTCATGACGGTCTCTCCCTTGCTGCCAGAGGTTATGGGATCACGGTCCGGTATCGGCGGCGGCCGTGTCGCGGTCGCTGCCGCCCCGTGCCGCCGTCAGACTGCGCTTGGTGCGACGCAGCCGTTCCAGCGCCTCGTCGCCGCCGGCGACGGCAAGTCCGGCGGCGAGGACGTCGAGGATGGCGAGGTGGACCAGCCGCGACATCATCGGGGTGTAGAGATCGGTGTCCTCGTCGGCCTCGGCCCCGAGAACGACGCTGCATTGCGCCGCCAGCGGCGAATCCGCGGCGGTGACGCCGATCACCGCGGCGCCGTTGCCCCGTGCCCGGGCCACGCTCTCCACGATGTCACGACTGCGTCCGGTGTGCGATATCGCCACGACCACCGCGTCCGCCGGGACGATGGCCGCGGCCATGCCGTGGACGTGGGGGTCGGTATAGGCCACCACCGGGATACCGAGGCGGAAGAGCTTGTGCTGCGCGTCCGCGGCGACGACGCCGGAGGCGCCCTGGCCGTAGAGCTCGATGCGGCTCGCGCCGGCGAGCAGGGCCACGGCGGCCTCGATGCGTGCG
This sequence comes from Arhodomonas sp. KWT, assembly GCF_010993615.1. Taxonomy (NCBI): domain Bacteria; kingdom Pseudomonadati; phylum Pseudomonadota; class Gammaproteobacteria; order Chromatiales; family Ectothiorhodospiraceae; genus Arhodomonas; species Arhodomonas sp. KWT. The sequence continues at coordinate 734 of NZ_WNXE01000366.1, forward strand.
GTGTCGAGGCTGCGGCGTGCCTGCAGCAGGGTCGCCACGGAGCGGTCCATGACCTTTGCGGTCAGGGATGCGATATCGTCGTCCCGCTCGATACCGCTGATCATGCAGGCGTCGCCGCCGGCGGCGTCGCGGGCCAGGGCCAGACGGAACTGCTGGAACCCGCTGTGGCCCAGCGCTCGGCAGAAACGCACGACCGTGGGCTCGCTCACGCCGGCCCGGGCCGCGAGTGCCGCGATTGGCGCCTCGGGCACCGCGCCGGGGTCGGCGAGCACGCATTCCGCGACCTTACGCTCGGAGCGGCGCAGGCCCGGCAGGGCGGCGCGGATCCCGGCGATCACGGAACGGGCCCCGGTGGTGGCGATCTCGTCCGGGTGCGGCGTGCTCATGCGGGTCCTCCCGGCGTGTCCGCCCAGTAGAGCTCCACTGGGCAGTCGGCCTGCCGGGCGACGGCGGCGATGGGCAGCGGCTTCGTGGTGCCGGCATCGGCCAGGGCCTGGTCGAAGACCGCGCGCTTGTCGTGGCCGGTGAAGTACACGATCAGGCGGCGGGTGGCGGCGAGCCGTGCCGCGGACTGGGAGAGCCGGCCCTCGGGGGCGACCGGGGCGGTCACCGCGGCGCAGTCGGCGTCCGGCCCGCCGGGGAACCGTCCGGGGAAGAGCGACGCGGTATGGCCGTCCCCGCCCATGCCCAGGATCACGACGTCGTATGGTCGGGGCAGGCCGGCGAGGCGCTTGCAGCACGAGCGTGTCGCCTGCGCGGCGTCGCCGCCCGGGTCGCCCGCCAGGGGCACGAAACGCGCCGCCCGGGCCGCGCCGGCGAGCAGGTGCGTGTGCACCAGGTGCGCGTTGCTCTGGGGATCGTCCGCCGGCACCCGGCGCTCGTCGGTGAGCGTGACCATCACCGACGACCAGGGCAGCTCGATGCGGGACAGCGCCCGGAACAGGGCGACCGGCGTGCGCCCGCCGGGCACCACCAGTGTGGCGACGCCGCGGGCGGCCACGGCCTCGGTGAGGCTCGCAGCGACGCTCTCCGCCAGCGCGTCGGCGAGGGCGTCGGGGTCCGGGTGCTCGGCAACGCGGACGTCGGGTGTGGGGGCGGTGCGGGAGGG
>NZ_WNXE01000367.1:0-1821 GCF_010993615.1 Arhodomonas sp. KWT
GGCCGCCTCTACATCGACCACCTGACGCCGGTGCGGCGCAGGCGGCTGATCAAACGCTACGAGCGTGAACGCGCCCGGGAGACGGACTCCTGAAACCTCAGGCCACGTGCACCGTCAGCCAGGGGTGGGGGCGACGCATCGTCAGTCCGGGAAGAAGGCTGCGCCACAGCCGTGCACTGCCGGCGCGCATGGTCTGCGCACGCAGCGAACGGGCGTCGCGCGTAATCCGCTCGAGCTCGGTGGGGTTGAGATTGAGGACGGTAAGCTCATTGGCGGACATGGTCTTTGGTCTCCTGAATGATGCGGTGCGTCAAATGTTAATGAGCAGGATAACGCCCCGCATCTCAGTCACATAGACATCTTCGGGCATAATCCCCTTTCCCCGGCAGCACAGATCCGCCGATGGGGTCGCATTGCCGGTTTTCCGTCGGAAAGGGGTGGTGGATACCGGGGTCGCGTGATCTATACTGGCGCGCTTTGCGCAGTGTAGTGGTAGTGGACATCGGTATGGCATCCGGCAGCAGACATCCCCGACTCGCGTGGTCCCAGGTCACCCTCGATAGCGCCCTGGCGCGTCTGGCCGGGGTCGAGACCGCGTGCATGTTGCCGATCTGGAGCGACCGCGCCGACGAGGGGGTGCCGGGCGAGCCCGTCGAGCACGATACCACCGACCTGCTGCGCGGCCTGTCGCTCGCCTTCGGGGAGGGGCCGGAGGAGTCCGGGCGTGACTGGGCCGCCGTGCATTCGTCACTGCTGGTCGCTCTGGCGGAGGTGCGGCGGTTCGACAACGTCGATGCGCTGCTGCGCAGCGTGGCGCTGGATTTCCGTCGTGACGGCTACCGCCGGGAGGCAGTGGCGGCCGTGCGTACCGCCCTGCGCATACGACCCGACAGCCAGCCGGCGCGGTGCCAGCTCATCATCGGGCTGTGGTTCCTGATCTGCGACCAGCTCGAGCCGGAGCCGGACGTGCGCCTGAGCGAGATCCGCTCGCTGTTCGAGGGGTTCGGCGAGGCCAGCGGCGAGACGGCGCGGGTCCGCGAGCTCGTCGCCTTCGCCTACCTGGTATCGGTGTTCTTCGAGGAGATGCGCATCGACGAGGAGGTGACCTTCGTCCGCCGTGCCCGGGAATGGCTTGCCGACAGCCCACTCGCCGGGCGTCTTGCAGACATGCAGGCCGCCGGCTACGTCGATCTCGGCCGCCTCTGCGCGGTGGAGTGATGCGCCGGCCTCAGGCCTCGCCGTCGCGGTTGACCGGGTAGGGCCCGGTCGGGCCGCGCAGCGGCTGTAGCAGCAGCCGGTCCAGGCGCAGCTCACGGGGATCGCGGAACTGTTCCAGGCCGATGACCATGCCCTCGTGCCCCGCTGCCGGTTGCGGCCGGTAAGTGCCCAGGAGCCGGTCCCACCAGGACAGGCAGAAGCCGAAGTTGCTGTTGGTCTCGTTGCGGATCACCGAGTGATGGACCCGGTGCATGTCCGGCGTGACCAGTACCCGCCGCAGCCGGCGGTCCACCGCCCCGTTCAGCCGTACGTTGCCGTGATTGAACATCGCGCAGGCGTTGAGCAGCACCTCGAAGACCAGCACCGCCACCGGCGGTGCGCCGATCGCGGCCACCGCCGCCATCTTCAGCCCCATGGACAGCAGTATCTCGACGGGGTGGAAGCGCAGCGCGGTGGTGACGTCGAATTCCAGGTCCGCGTGATGAACCCGGTGCAGGCGCCATAGCGCCGGGACGGCGTGGAAGAGCACGTGCTGGAGGTAAATCGCGAGATCCAGGGCCAGCACGGCGAGGATCACCGCGCCCCAGTGCGGCAGCGTGACGG
>NZ_WNXE01000368.1:0-1815 GCF_010993615.1 Arhodomonas sp. KWT
GTAGACCGGCTGCTGGAATTCAACGAACGGCCGATTCTCGACGGGGCCGGCAGCATCAGCCGCGACCGCATGGAACATATCGCCCACAAGCGCTACGAGCAGTTCGATGCCCGGCGGCGACGGGATGAGGCGCTGGAGGCCGATGCCGAGGAGTTGCGGGAGCTGGAGGCGCTGGAGGAGCGGATCAAGAAGGAGGGTGACAAATGAGCGTTGCCGCTTTTCCTCAGGAAGCATTGAATTGGCTTGGCCGATTACCTGCGGGATGGCAGGTGAAGCCGTTGAAACATGTGGTGAGAGTGAACCCCGAGGCGCTATCCGATTCGACCGACCCTGATTGGCGGATGACTTACGCCGATATTTCCAGTGTCTCCCTTGGGCAGGGAATAGTGGATACTGAGGAATTTTCCTTCGAGGATGCCCCGTCCCGAGCTCGCCGTTTAGTCAGGCCTGGTGACACGCTGGTTTCTACAGTACGCACCTATCTGCGGGCCATTACGGTAGTTCGCGAACCGCCCGAAAATCTGGTTGCTTCCACCGGGTTTGCCGTGCTGCGTCCCAGCTCAACTATCGATGCCAACTTCCTTGGCTATTTCGCAACTTCGGATGCCTTCGTGAATGCTGTTGTGGCGCAATCCGTCGGGGTAAGTTATCCGGCAACCAATGCATCCGATATTGTGCGCCTGCCGATCGCCTTCCCTCGTATCGAACAACAACAAAAAATCGCCACCTTCCTCGACCGCAAGACCGCCGAGATCGACACCCTGATCGCCAGGAAGCGCCGCCTGCGCGACCGGCTGGCCGAAAAGCGCACCGCCCTGATCACCCGCGCCGTCACCAAGGGGCTTGATCCCGATGCCCCCATGAAAGACAGCGGCATCGAGTGGCTGGGGGAGATTCCGGCGCATTGGCGTGCCTCGCGCGTTAAGTTCTTCGCAGCAGTTGGGAATGGCTCCACGCCGAGTCGGGAAAATGCGGATTATTGGGTTGGCGGTGACTATCCTTGGTTGAATAGCGGGGTTGTGAATAAAGGGTCAGCAACCGAAGCAGATCAATTCGTTACAGAATTGGCATTGCGTGAATGCCATCTGCCGATAATTGATCCACCCGCAATTCTGCTAGGAATTACTGGTCAGGGAAAGACGCGAGGGATGACCACAAAGCTAGAGATTCAAGCAACAATAAATCAGCATTTAGTATTCGTGAAACCTGATGAGCGAGTTATTGATATTGATTACCTCTATGCCATTTTTGAAAGAGCTTACCTTTACCTAAGAAGTGAGAGTGACGGGGGAGGCAGCACAAAAGGAGCAATAACTTGTAGTCAAGTCGAAAACCTATGCGTTCCGCTTCCTCCAGTAACCGAGCAGCGAGAGATCGCGCTGGCACTCCAGGAAAGCCAAGCGAAACTGCATGGGGTGTCAAGAAAAATAGGCAAGGCAATTGAGCGCCTGGAAGAGTATCGCTCCGCCCTGATCACCAACGCCGTCACCGGCCAGATCAAGGTGGCCTGAACCGGAGAAGCCCATGCACCAGGAAATCTACTTCGAACAGGCCATGGAGCAGTCGCTGACCGAGCACGGCGGCTATGAGCAGGGCGCCCCCCAAGGCTTCGACCCGGCGCGCGCGCTCTTCCCCGACGAGGTGATCGCCTTTATCCAGGCCAGCCAGCCGCAGCGCTGGCAGTCCCTGGTCAAGCTCCACGGCGACCAGGCCGGCGAGGTGCTGCTGAGTGCGCTGTTCAAGGAGTTGGCCTCCAAGAACGCCCTGCATGTGCTGCGCCACGGCTTTAAGTGCTTCGGCAAGACCTTCCGGCTG
>NZ_WNXE01000369.1:0-1814 GCF_010993615.1 Arhodomonas sp. KWT
GTGCGACGTCTTCGATGTGTACCGGTGGGCGTCGAGGGGAGCCATGTCGCACACGGCCTGCGGCCATGCACGACCTACTCGACTGCGATGACAAACCGGCACGCAGGGGCGGGTATCGGCGAAGGGCCGGGTGGGAATGATACGGCGGAGGCGCTGCCGGTGACGACGACGGCCACGGGGAAGCCCCATGGGCACCCGGCCAATTTTCTTGGTGCCCAATGAAAACGCCCCGGCACGAGGCCGGGGCGAAAAGCGACAATGATATTGTCGTTCTTAGACCGTCTTAGAAGACATACTGCGCGGCCACGGAGACGCGGTTGGCATCCGCATCGAAATCCGCCTCGTCGTTCTCGGCCTTCCAGTAGGAGTACTCGATACCGTAGGTGACGCGCTCGACCGGCTGCCACATGTAGTTCACGAAGACATTCTGGTTGACCGCGCTCTGGGTCTCAAAGCCGTTGAGGGCCGTGGCATCGTCCTCGTCAATATCGGTGCGGCCATAGGAGACGTTCATCGTACCCGGGCCCGCATCGACGCTGATGCCGATGGTGCCACCCCAGGCCTTTACGGTCTCGAGGTCGCCGTTGGCGTCGATGTAGCCGTCGGCAGCGAAGAAGTGCTCGAAACCGGACTGGTAGAGGTAGCTGGTCGCGCCGTCGGTGTAGTCCAGGGCACCGCGAACGGTGACGGCACCGAAGTTATACGAGGCCGCCGCGAACGCGCCGTAACCGGCGTCGCTCTCGGACTCGTCGGCGGTCTCCAGCTGGTGGACGATACCCGCGACGGAGTAACCCATCGGCCCCGAGGATCCCTCGTAACGGGCGCTCAGGGCCGGGAGAGAATCCTTGGCGACGTCGTCGTTCTCGCCCCCCTCGTCAAGAATACGGGCCTTCGGATCCTCGAGCGCGACGGAGAAGTCGCCGACGGTGTAACGGAACTGCGCCACACGGGTCTGATAGCCGGTGTTGCCGGCGAGACCGTTGAAGTCCACCGTCGGGGTCGTGCCGACGAAGCTGTTCCAGTTCGACCAAGTCTGGCCGGCGAGGATGCCGTTCCAGGACCCGTAGGCGTGACGCATGCGGAACTGACCACCGCCGCCGCCGAGGAAGTCTCCCTCCATACGGGTCACCAGGTCGCTGCCGCCCATGTCAGTGGTGGTCTGGAAGCCGATGCGGCTCTGGTTCGCGTCGAGGTCGGTGTAGCCGTCGACCTGCTCGTCGTCGACCAGATTACCGAAGCTACCGGCAGTGGCACTACCCATGTTCTCGTCCATGTCGTAGGACATCTTGCCGATCATGTAGCCGTAGATGGACACGGTGGTGTCCCCGGCCTGGAAGTCCACGGCCGCGGCCTGGCCGGCGGCGGCCAGCGCCAGGGCGGAGACGGTACCGATCGCGGCACCCTTGATGATATGACGAGCCATGCTGACTCCCTCCTGCTGCGGATTGCGTTCAAAAACCGTTCGGATGTGTTGCTGTTGTTTGCGTGCAACACGCCAGGTCCGTCACCCGACAGAGGGGAGTATAGACTAAGAGGTTCACCTTTTTGCAACATCTTTTTTCAAATCTTTATCGCCCCGTGTTGTGCGCCTGCCACAATGGCAAATAGTGTTACCTCGCGTTACACGGGGCGCTGGCGGCGGACGCCTGGGCACCTGTTGCAAAAACGCAACGCCCGTGCCGGGCTCCGGGCGTTGTCTCCCGGCCAGCAGCAATGTCGCACACGGCCTTGCGGCCGTGCACGACCTATGTATGGACTCGCCCCCCGTGTCAACCGCTGGCTGGTGGAAGGAACCCCGGCTGCACTTATGTATC
>NZ_WNXE01000036.1:0-24818 GCF_010993615.1 Arhodomonas sp. KWT
GGAACCGCCGTCGTCTCAAGGAGGCTATCGAGCTCGCGATCTTTCGCGCCACCAGCCTCGATCGCCCGTGCTCGCTGTTGCTCATCGACATGGACCGGTTCAAGCTGGTCAATGACCTGGAAGGGCATGAAGCCGGCGATCGCTTTCTCGTCCAGGTCTCGCGTCTGCTGCGCCGGCACGCAAGCCGTACCGATACCGTCGCCCGGATCGGTTCCGACGAGTTTGCCGTCCTCCTGGAGAACCTCACCGCCGAGCAGGCCCTCGAGCGGGCAGAGGTCATACGGGGCGAGCTTGAAGGCCATGGCTTCCAGCATGGTGGTCGCCAGTACCGCACCTGCGCGAGTATCGGTGTCGCCGGGGTCGAGTCGGGCAGCGGCGGGGCGACGGTCAGCGAGCTGATGGCAAGGGCCGATCAGGCCTGTTTCGTGGCCAAGCAGCACGGCCGCAATCGCGTGCACGCCTACAGTGAGGGTGACCCCGAGCTGGACTACCTCCGGCGCGACCACACCTGGGCACCGCTGATCCGCGAGGCGATCGAGCGCGACCGGCTGTTCCTGTGCTTCCAGCCGATCGTGCGTACCCGCGACGGGCGCATCACGCACTACGAATGCCTGCTACGCATGCGCGACCGCGACGGCAATGTGTGCATGCCCGGGGAGTTCATCCCCGTGGCGGAGCGCACCGGCCTCATACACCGCCTCGACATGTGGGTGGTCGACCGGGCGCTGGATTTTCTTGCCGCCCAGCCGCGCGGCGAACGCGACGTCCGTGTCTCGGTGAACCTCTCCGCCCACGCATTCCTCAACCGCGAGCTCTTCGACCTCCTGGCCCGGCGGCTGGAGATGAGCCGCGTGCCTTCGGACCGCCTGCTCTTCGAGATCACCGAGACCGCGGCGATCGAGAACATGGCGCGCAGCCGCGAGCTGATCGCCCGGCTGCGGGCCCTGGGTTGCCGTTTCGCGCTCGACGACTTCGGCTCGGGGTTCAGTACCTTCAACTACATCAAGCACTTCCCCGTGGACTACCTGAAACTCGACGGCAGCTTCATCGTTAATGTGGCCAACGATCCGGTGGATCAGGCCCTGGTGCGCCACATGATCTCCATCGCGCGCAGTCTCGGTAAGGAAACCATTGCCGAATTCGTCGAGACCGAGGCCGCATTCGAGGCCGTGCGCAAGCTCGGCGTCGATTACGTCCAGGGCCATTATCTCGGCGAGGCCCGCGAGACCCCCATCGCCCGCGTCGAGCTGCCGGGCTATGCCGGGCTCATGCCACCGGACACCGCCGGAGAGCGGCCGGCACCGCCGGGCAGCGGGGCGCGACGGGGGGAGACGGGATGAGTGCGGGGCCTGCCGCACACGACCTCGTCCGCACCCTCGGGGAGTTGCCATCCCCGCCGGAGGTCTACCGTCAGCTGACCGTCGAGCTCGAGCGGCCGGAATGGACGCCGGCACGCATCGCCCGGATCATCGGCGTCGACGCCGGCGTGACCGCTCGCGTGCTGCGCATGGTCAACAGCCCGTACTACGGCGTCGGCCGCGAGGTGGCCACGGTGGAGGAGGCCGTGATGCTCCTCGGTGCGGAGGAGGTCCGCGGCCTCGTGCTGGCCACGTCGGTGGTCGAGAGCTTCCGCGGCGTGCCGCCGGAACTGGTCAACATGGACGACTTTTTCCGGCGCTCGGCCCACGCGGCGGTGACCTGCGCCCGCGTCGCCGTGCGCGCAACCGCACGCATGGACCCGGCGCGGGCGTTCCTCGGCGGGCTGCTGCACGACGTCGGCAGTATCGTCGTATGCCTGATGCTACCCGAGGCGGCGCGCAGCGCACTCCTCCACGAACTCCATGACAGCAGCGACCCGCTGCTTACTATCGAGCGCGCGGTCATGGAGAGCGACGAGGCGGTGGTCGGGGGTGAGCTGCTGACGTCGTGGCGGCTCCCGGAGGCCGTCTCGGCGGCCGTGCGCTGGCACGTACATCCCGAGGGGGCGGAGATCCACGGTGGCCCGGCGGCGATCGTGCATCTCGGCAGCCGCCTGTCCATCGGCTTCAGCGAGGGTATCACCGATGCTGGCGGGATCGTACCGGAGACATCGCCGGCATGGGCGCTCGCGGGGCTGACGCCCCAGAACTGCGAGGGCCTCGTAGACGAGATCGAGAACGCTTATGCGGAGACAGCGGCGCTGCTGCGGTGACCTCGTCCCCGACGCTTGAGTCGGGACACGCCCCGGGCGAGAATAGCGCGCTCACGGAGGAGTGGCCGAGCGGTCGAAGGCGGCGGTCTTGAAAACCGCAGACCCGCAAGGGTCCGGGGGTTCGAATCCCTCCTCCTCCGCCAATACCCCTTTTAAAACAGTTACTTACGGCAAATAAGACAAGCCAACCAAGTAACTGTCCATCATCCCTGAAACGCTTGCTTTCCCTGTCACCACCACCAACAGGAGGTAGGCGCATGTCCACCGAGAAGATTTCCCGCATCCCCGGGCCCACGGAGCCCCCGGCCCTCGACCGTGGGGCGATCCAGAACGTGATGCCAGTCCACATGATCGAGTTCGGGAATTTCCTGGCCGACGGCATCCAGGTTCCGGCCGCCGGGGGGGCGGCCGAGAGTTTCATCCAAGACGCTGCGACCATCGCCCGGTTGCTGCATTGCGTCCGAGACGAAGACCTGGACTGCTTCGATGCCAGTACCATCCAGCACGCCGGCTGGATGATCGCGTGCCTGCTGGATAGCGCCCAGAAGTTGCAGAACGGGCCACGAACGCAGAGCGATCCGCGCGGTGGTGTCGAGGACGAGGAGGGCTGAGCCGTGCCGGAGCACCGCTGCGAAGCACTGACCGCCCGGGGCGGCACCTGCCGGCGGAAGGCGGTCGCGTATCATCCCGTGGGCCGCGGGCGCGAGGTGCTGCTGTGCCGTGAGCACCAGCGCCACGCCCAGGAACGAAGGGTGCGGCTGCGCCGCTGAGCACGAAGGCCCGGCCAAGCGCCGGGCTTTCTTTTAGCCGGCCCGCAGCTTATGCCGCTTCAATGCCTCGATGAACTCTTGCGCCTGGTCTTCGCGGGTGTCGAGTGTTACTTCCTCGCCGCTGGGCAGGGTGAGCTCAATGCGGTGGGTCTGCACGGGCTGCGCGGCGGTGCCCTGGCGCTGCACGGAGCGCGCCGTGCTCTGCTGCTGGCGGTCCGCGCGGGCCTGCTGTTGGGCTTCGCGCTCGCGGGTGCGCGCCTGCTCGATGCGGATCTGCTCGACGCGGCCGAGCTCCTGCAGCGCGCGATTGAGGTCCGCCGCGGCCTGACCGTTGCCCGCTGCCTGCGCCTGGGAGAGCTGTGAGCGGATATCGGCCCGGCGGGCGTCGAGACGCTGGCGCTCAAGCTCGACGTAGCGCCCCTGCAGGCGCAGCAGCTCGCCGCGCACCGAGTCGAGCGTACTCTGCGCGGAGTCCTCCAGACCCTGGAGCTGGTCCCGGGCCTGGCTGATCGAATCGCGCAGGGGCTGGAGCGTCTCGTCGCTGATGTAGCCGAGCTCGCTGACCGACAGCGACGCGATGCGGCGCAAATCCTCCATGCTGCCGGTGGATTCTTCCACAGCCTGCTGCATCGCGCGGAACCGGTCTTCTTGCTCCTGCAGCTCGGCGATGACGGAGCCAACGCCGGTACCGAAGCGTGACGCGGCATTCAGTGCCTGCTGGAATGCCTGGCTAGACTGGACGCCTGCCACTTGCGCTGAGCTCGTCACGTCCCCCCAGCCCGCGGCAATAACCTGCTGGGCATGCGAGAGATCGTCGGCCTGGTCCGTCAGCCGGGACTGGCGCTCCTGGACCTTCTCCAGCGCATCGTTGTACTCCTCGGCGCTGATGCGCCCTGCCTCCCATGCGTCCTTTAGCTTGCGCTCCAGCGCGTCGAGCTCGTCTATGGTGTCCGCCGTGGCGAACTGCGACTGGAAATCGCCGAGGGAGTCGATGGTCTCGTCCGCGGTGGTACGGACCTCGTCGAGGCGCTTCGCTACCGCCGCCAGCCCCTCATCGAGCTTGTCAGCCGAGACCTTGCCCTCGAGGAACATGGAGCGGAGCTGGGTGCGCAGGCGGACTAGGGCGCGGGAGGTGTCGGTTTCGCTGATCCGGCCCGCGATACGGTCGAACTGCTCAATGAACCCGTCCGCGCCCTCCCTGCCGATTTCCTCCATGCGAGCCGCCAGTCGTTTGCCGATCCGCTCCAGGTGCTCGGCGGTTACGTCGCCGGACTCGCGGAGCTTCTCCAGCTCCTCCGCCATGGCCTGTGCGGCGCTGTTGGTCTTTATCTTGTCCAGGGCAGCGACATACGCGGCGGCCAGTTGGGCACTGGTGGCGTTACCGCTTGAGCGGATGGCGCGGAAATTCGCGATCGCCGCTTTGCCCGCCGACGTCATGCCCGATTCAAATCGTTCGGCGTCCGCCCCCATCTCTTCCAGCTTGCGACTGATCAGAGACCCGGACTGATCCGCTTGATCGGCGAGCTCCTGGAACTTCGCCCGGTTTCGGTCGATCAGGTCGTTGAACTGTTCCTGGCTGATTCGCCCCTCGTCGAACGCCTTCTTGAAGGCATTCTCATTGGCGAGCAACTCCGCCTCCTCGCGGGCGTCACGGATCGACTGACGGAACTGGATGTAGGCTTGATTGACCTCGCTGACGCTGCGGCTGGTGTTCGTCCAGGCTTTGTCCGCTTCGGCCGCCTGAGCTTTCAGCCTTGCCGTCGCTGCCCGGGCCTTCTCCAGACTCGCCCTGGCCTTATCCCCGATCTCGCCGATCTTCTCTCCTGCGAGACCGAAAGCCTCAGCGATGTCCCTCCCGTCCTGCTTGAGCGAATCCCAGGTAGCTTTTGTCGCGGCAACCGCAGCATCTGCATTCGTCTTGATCTTCTCGTAGGTCTCATCGGACATGAGCCCGAGCTGACTGAAGGCCCAGGAGACACCCTGAATGACCTTCGACAGCTGAGCGAACGACCCGACTAGAACGGTGGCCACCAACTTGGCCACGCCGCTAAAGACGTTCCAAAGAACGCGGGCACCACGCGTCAAGAGCCCCAGTTGGTTAACGATCGGGCCGGTTTGGCTCTTCAGCCGATCTAAAGCCACTCCTGTACGAGTGAGGACGCCCTGAAGCCCGCCAACTTCGGATATTAAGTTCTTGACGTATTGGACCGCGCCCTGAAACGTATCGCGCAGGCGTTCCCCAAAGCGGGTAATGACTCCGCCCTCGGTCAGGTCGCGGAACGTGTCGGCCAGAGACCTGATCTCGCGTTCAATCGGCCCCATCAGCGGATCGACCAACGTGCGCCGCAGCGCATCCCATGCCGACGACAGCCCGTCGAGCGCGCCTCGCAGGTTGTCGGTGGCCTCGTCGGCCATGTCCTGCGCTGCGCCCTGGGCGTCGTTCAGCGCGGCCACGTACTCGGCGACGCCCGCCTGACCCTGCTCGAGCAGAGTGCGCAGCGCGGGCCCCGCCTCACGGCCGAAGGCGAGCACGGCCTGTTGTGCGGCCGGGCCGGCAGACTCCAGGCCGCCAATCACCTCGGTGAGGTCACTGGTCTGGATGCCGAGATCGGCGAGCTCCCGGCGCGCCTTCGACGCCGGGTCCTGTAGCTGGCTGAGAATGTTGCGGAGCGCGGTGCCCGCACGCTCACCGCGGATGCCAGCCGAGGCCAGCGCATCGAGCACGCCCACGGTCTCCTCGGCGCTCATGCCCATCTGCGCGGCCTGGACGCCGGTCTCGGACAGGGCGCGGCCGAGGGAGCGCACGTCGGTGTTCGCGAGCCGCGCGCCCTGTGCCAGGACGTCGGCGAACCGCCCGGCCTCATCGACGCCTTGCCCCATTGCGCCGAGGGAGTCCGTCACCACGCCGGCGGCTTGCGCTAGCTGCATCCCGCTCGCCTGCGCGAGCTGGAGCACGGAAGGTAGCGTTTCCACGGACTCGGAGGCGGACAGGCCCGCCCGGCCGAGGATCTCCAAGCCCTGCGCCGCCTCGGTGGCGGTGAACTGGGTGGTGGACCCCATCTCCTCGGCGATGGCGCGGAGCTTGTCCAGCTCCTCACCCGTCGCACCGGTGACGGCGCCGATGCGGTCGATCTGCTGCTCGAAGTCGGCGGCGCTGCCCAGCGCGGAACTGAAGAACCGGGACAGGGCCTGCGTGCCGAAGTAGGTCGCCAGCGCCGCACCCACCTGGGTCACCCGGTTGTTGAGCCGGCCGAGACCGGCATTCAGGCCACGCAGCACCCGGGACGCGCGATCCCGGGCACCGATGACCATGTTCACGGCGAAGTTGCGGTCAGCCATGCGACAGATGCTCCCGTTCGGTGGTGGTCACTGGGCCATCGGCACCCTCGGCAGTCGGGAGCCGCGTATGGTTGGCCGTTCGGCCCGGTGCTGCTGACGGCCCTACAGGGTCGAAAATCTCCGAAAAGCCGCGACTCTGCGTACCCGCACGGGCGCTGAGCGGAGGAAGTACCTTGCGGCTACCCCGCCCACCGGAAACCGATCTGCTTACGGTGCCAGTCATTCCTACCTACGCAGGTAGCGCGGTGCGGAGAAACAGCCCCCGTTGCCGCATGGCGTCGCGGTGGGTGTCCGCGGTGTCGGTGCCGCCGAAGCTGACGCGGCCCTCGTTGAACTCGCCGGCGTAGTACAGTGGCGCGGCGACATCACCGCCGCTGGTGTCCACGTCAGCCGCGAGAATCGCGACGGCCGTCTGGACGGACTGAGTGCCGCTCCCGCTATCGACGGGCACGAGCTTGTCGGCACCATCACGGGCCACCACTGTGCCCCGGGCTAGCACGCCTTGGCCGCCGAGAACGGTCTCCTCGCCAGTGCGAATCCCGTCCGTGCTGTAGAGCAACCGATCCGGGGTGTAGGTCTCCGTCGAAAACTCGGGCGTCATTTGCCCCTCCTGCTGTCCAAGTAATTCCCATACGCCCGCGCTTCGAGTACCTGGCGCATGTTCGAGTGGGCATCAACAAGCTGCTCCGCAGTGCAGTCGTGGCCGCACACCCCGAAGCAGGCCACCAACTCATCGAGAAGCGCCCGGCTCGGAACTCTGCCGTCCCCTTCGGCCGCCAGTGCCAGGGCGACCATCCGAACAGGCCCGCGCGCGGTGATGGACAACCGGGGGAAGCGGCGGGTCATTGAGTAGCCGATGAGCCAGCGGCAGGCGAGCTCCGGCACCAGCGCTTGCCCGTCCACGGTCGGCAGCCCGTCCTGGATCGCTGACCGAAGCGTGTCATGATCGAAGAACGGCAGGAGGCCTCGAAGGGAACACCGCCGCTCATGAACGGGCAGGTTCGGGGCGTCCATCATTCCCGGTCACTCCCCTTCGGCGGCGGCTCAACGGTCAGGAAATGGTCCACGGGGTCGGCGTCGAGATCAGGCTCGGGCACGGCGTTGCGCTCGTCAGAGGCGTCAAGGGAAGCGCGCTCGGCCTCATCCAACTTGCGTCCTTCCGTGCGGGCCTCGATCACCTCGCCCTGAAACGGTGCCGGGGGCGGGGTTTCGTCCACCTCCTGCACGTCGAAGCCGGCGGCGCGCATCTCGTCAATCAGCGTCCGCCGCTCGGCCTCTAGGGCGTCGGCCTTCTGGTCGATCTCGGCAATGCGCTGGCGGCGCTGGTCCGCGGGCAGGGCGTCGTCGCGGTACCGGTTCGATGCCTCGATCTCGGCCACCGCAGCCTCGCGGATGCGATCACCGAGTAGCGCGGCCAGCGGTTCCACGGCCGGGGTCCACCCTTCGCGGGCTGGTTCGCGGAACAACTTCTCCACCTCGAAGTCGGCACCGGCTGCCAGGCGGTTCACCTGGCTGCGGACCTCGCGGCGCCCCCGCTCCGCCCACTCGGCTAGGGTGCGATCTAGCTCGGCAATGGCCTCCTCACGAGTCACCGGGGCGGAGCGGATTGCTTCGCGCTCGGCGAGTAGGCGGTCAAGCTCGTCGTCAATGGCCTCGATTCGCTCACGAAGCCCGCGCAGGGCCTTGCCCAATCCCGTGACGGATTCTCGAACCTTACTACCCATTCGTCTCGTCCTCGCGCTTCACGTTCGACGCCAGGCCGTCGCCGAGCCCGACACGAAGCGTTCGGCGCACGGGCTCTGCTATGCCCCGTTCCAGCAGCTCGGCTGCCAGCTCGTCATTGACGTGCCGAACCTCGCGCGCCGGGACCGTCTCGGTCGCGGGCGGGGTGCCGATCCGGCATGTCTTGCGAAACTTCACTCGCATCTGTCCACCTCTGAGTTATGGCGCCGCACGAACATCGCCTTCAGTACCAGCAACCGACCACAGCAATGGAGGCGGCGACACGGGCCGGCGGCGCATTGCCCGTTATGCCGATCATCCCGCGTCGCGCTGATCCGGGACAGGATTTGAAATCGGGGTTTCGCACGCGCGCAGAATCTCACGGAGGTTGCGCGGATCGGCAGGAATGCCGGCAGTACGGGCGGCCAGCTCCAGGAGGTCGCCCTGGTGTTCGGTAAGCTCCCGGCCGCCGCTACGTGCCTCGGCGATGGCGACGGTCTGAGCGTAGATGCTGCCCGCGGGAACCAGCGATTCCCCGAGCTCGAGCAGCGCTCGGCGTCGAAGCTCGAAGCGGACCTCCGCGAGCGCATCCGCTCGGCCCCGCTCGCCGGCGAGCCCCAGGGCCTGCGCGACCGGCTCGCGGTTGAGAACTGCGCGCTCCAGGCCGCACCGGAGCCATAAACGCACGTCCGGCGGTAATGGCTCGGCCGGCGGCGTCTCGAGTAGAGCCAGCAGCCGCTCGGCACTCATCGCCCCGCCGCCCTTGCCCGCTCGCGCATCGCATAGACAACCCGGCCGCGGCGGCTGGCCTTGCGCGGGAGCTTGCGAGGCAAGCCGGCCGCCTTCTTGCGCAGGTATCGGCGACGCCAGCCGGCTCCGGACTTACGCATGATCTCCCTCCGTGTCCTCACTGAGAGCGGTTGTCGGGTAGTCGGCAATTGCCCGGAAAGCCGGCGCCAGGACCCGTGGTACGGCCTCGGGGTCTACCTTGATGCCGTGGACGCTCTCGATCTCCGTGACCAGGCGCTCCGCTGCGTACTGCACTTCAGCGCGGGCCATGGACGCCCAGTTCGCCAAGACCGGTTCGATCTCCTCGACTGGGATCAGGTGACCGAGCTCCCGGTGGTAGGAGAGTTCCTTGGCCTGCGCATCGGCATTCGCTTGGCGGGTCCGGGCCTTGGCGAGCTCACCCTGGGCGTCGCCCCCGCGGCCACCGGCCTCAGCACGAAGTGCCGCGCAGTATGCATACAGCCATTGCAGGTAGGTCCCGCCCTCCGGCAGCTCGCCAGCGGCGACGCGCTGGGCCACTGCCGATTGGCTGACGCCCACGAGCTTGGCGAAGTGCGTTTGTTTGGCTTTGTGATCGAGGTTGATGACGCTATTAATATCAAACACCTATGGAATACAGTTGACGTTGGTTAGTAGTATTACCCCCCTAAAGGACTGAAAATCTGCGAGAGAATCGCGACTCTGCGCACCCGTATCTTCCGCATCTTCAGGAGGGACCCCGCGATCCGCGCCGCGCCATCGGTCGTACCTGCCAACATCTGAGGCGCAAGCACTCTCACGCTGCACCTCGAGGCGGCGGGTCATCCCGCAACCGATCCAGACAGGCACGGCAGCGCGGGGCGTGATCATCCGTGATGATCTCGCAATGCCCCGCCAACCCGCAGACAGCTAGCAGCCGCCATCCGCCGCGGGCATCTGGTTCGCGATAGACCGCGTGCGCGGTAGAACCGTGGGTAGGGCGCATCCATCCGTGCCACCGCCGGGCGGGGCGGGGGAGTCGAATGACGGTGGCCCTGGTGCTGCAACCCGCCATCACGCCCACCCGGTACCGTCGCAGGTGGGACATCCCTCGCCGTCACAACGAGCGCAAAACCGGGGGGAGTTGGCACGCGGTGGCACGCGATCCACCTTATTGTGGCTCTTGCGTGATTCCCCCTGCGCGTGGGTGGGAGAATCTGCGTTCCATCGCGTGCCAGTCTGTAACCCATTGTTTTGGCGGTCGGAATCTGGCACGCGATGTGTTTCCGATCGCGTTCCACTCGCGTGCCAGTAGGTGGATTCGCGTGCCACTTCATGATCCGCCGCGGTCGCGAGGCGGATACCCTGGTACATCCGGACACGCCGGCCGTTGCGTCGCGGCTGCGTGACGGTGACACCAGCGACAGCAGCCTTCAGGTGTCGGCCGAAGGATTGCTCGGTGCCGGGCTGGCGACGGCCATGCTCGCCGCACCAGTCACACCACTCCTGGTAGAGCTCGCGACACTGGACCTCGGCGCCGGTCTCCACCACACACTCGTCCCGCACGAACGCGCCGATTGGGGAGCCCAGGTCCTGGAGGTCTTGCATCGCCTCGGCGGCCGACCCCGGAACCCGAAACCGGCCGCGCTCGCGTAGCCGGCGATATCCCTCAGCGGCCCAGTTGAGGATGCCGGGAAGCTCCACGAGCAACCGATCGGTGAGACCGTGATCCTCGGCCCCGTACCAGCTCCGGCTCATGATGAGAGGTGTGATGCGAGACGCGAAGGCGCCACTTTCGTCGTGGAGGGCGGGGAGCTCGTTGGTTGCGATCGCCACCCGGGCCTGGAGCTGGGCCGTATAATCCGGCAAGAACTTCCGCGGGACGCTCACATGATCCTCGCCTGATATGGACAGCAGCCGCTCGACGATGGCCTCCTGATCCGCCCGGCCGCCCAATCGCGCATCACTGACCAGGGCCGCGAGCTTGCCGATGAGGGGTTGTAGCCCGAACTCACCGGCGAGCGATCCGAGGGTGGGGCTGGCGACATTGCGGCGCCCGAGCAGGGCAGTGAGCACGCGGAGGATGGTGCCCTTCCCGGATCGTTTCGGCCCGACCAGCATCAGTATCTTTTGCTGGTCGGTCTCGCCGCTGAGGATGTAACCGAACCACTCGGCCAGCGCCTCCACCGCTTCGGGATCTTCCGGCCACAGCGCCGCCAGGAACGCCCGCCACTCCGGGCACTCGGCCTCGGGGTCATGCGCCACCGGCAGTGCGGCCACGGTGAACAGGTCCGGCGTGGCCTCGGTTCGCGTCCCGGTGGTGAGGTCCAATAGCCCATTCGTCACCACCACGGCCCCGCGCGGCGGTGGCTCGCCGGTGCTCATGTAGACCGGCGGCTCCAGCTCATCGGACAGCAGCGCCACGGCCCGCACGGCGTCCAGCACCTCGGAGACCTCGCGGGCGCGGGCGGTGGCGCCATGGCGCTCAAGGAAGTCATAGGCGAGCGCCCGGGTGGCGTCATCGCTGAGCGGCCGATACCCGCCACCGGCGTACTGGTAGGTGACCGCCTGCCATCGGACTAGGCGATGGCGCGCGGTGAGCAGCCGCGCCACGGCGGTGGGTGGCGTAGTGCGGTCGATGGTCGGGGCCGTGACCGGCTCAGTGGATCGGCCCTGTTCGGTTGCGAGCTGATCGAGATGGCGGCGCCCGCTGTCACTGGTGTCCTCAGCCATCCACACCCACCTCCCGGGCCGCGGCCCGGAGCCGGAGCGAGGCAGTGCGCAGCCGCTCGCGGTCAGCATCAGCGAGGCGACGGCCGGCCGCGAGGTCATCGGCGGCGATCGCCACCACCAGGGCCTCGCCGGCGACGGCGGCCAACACGTCCCGCGGCACCCATCGCTCGCGGGGCCGTAGCGGGGCGCGGTCATCGCGGCGGGGCGGGAACAAGTCAGAGAGCTCCAGGCCCAGGGCGGCCACCACGTCCGCGGAGGGACACCCCGCCCAGCAGTGGACCAGGATGGTGGCGTCGTCGGTCTCGCGGACGGACAGCGACGGTGAGCGGTCATCATGCGCCGGGCAGCGGGCGATCCAGCGGCCTGGCCCTAGCTCGCGGACGCGCTCCAGGCGCGGGAGTAGCGTCGCAGCCGGCCAGGCGGTAGACTGTGACGCAGTGCCACTAGCACTGTGCTGACTTGCGCCCGGGCCGCCACCCGGGCGTTTTCGTTTTTGCGGCCCGCTCATGCCGCGGTCTCCTGTGCGTACTGGACCCAGCGCCAGACGGTGGCGACGTGCGTGCCGTAGCGGGCGGCGACCGCCTTAACGGCCAGGTAGCGTTCATCTTCGGCGTTTCGGCGAGCGGGTGCGGGATCACCAGCGGCCTCGGCCTCATACTGTTCGAGGTCCGAGAGCCGCCAGCGGGTAGTGGTCGGGCCTAGTTTGATCGGGGCGGGGAAACGCATCTTCGTTCACCTCATCGCTTTGCGTCGTGCGATGGGGCCAGACTGGCGGGCGGGCGCCGTAGTTAGGAATATGGCGAGCTTGAGACGTAGTTATCTGACCGGCACGCGGCTCAATTTGTCATAGATGGACCGCTTGATCTTGTTGTGTTCGCGCGTATCAATTTCGGCTGCAATCAACATATCCGCTATTATTGCGGCCGCTTTCCAGGTGCTCGTTTGAGAGCGAAGTGCCTCCCGAAACGTTTGTTCCGCGAAAAGCGATACCCATTTTGTAGGACGTGCATTCGGAAGCGGCGGGAGCTCAGCTTTGGCGAAATGTTGCGCATGTCTTTTTAACTGGATCAGCTCATCCAGCTTGTCAGACCATACTTTTTTTTCCCGATCTGTCCTTGGAACACCTTTGTGCAACTGGTCGCTATAGAAATCGAACGCTTCCTCGAAATACTCTGCTAGCTTGCGGTATTTCTTTCGGTCTTGGTGTGCCTCTTTTAGCCCTTCCTCCCATGTGCCATCTGGGTCGCGGGCGCATCTACAGAGCCCCGAAGCGATTACGTTGTAATCAATTCGTTCAGGTTTCGGGAGATCGCGTTGCCCGATTTCCACGCCATAGCGGTCCAAGGTCGATATGACGATTCGCAACGCGTCTTCTCGGTAGAGCATTACTGCGCCTCCCGAATGCCTACCACCTCGCCCGCCGGCTCGCCTTCATTCAGGAACCGGCACCAGTCGGCCATCAGACGCTGCCGCTTCTCTAGCAATGAGCCCCGGCGGTAGGCGCGTTCTACCGCGTTGGGGATAGTGTGCGCTAACGCGGCCTCGGCGACCTCGTGCGCGTAGCTGGTGCGCTCACTGACCCAATCGCGGAAGGTGGAGCGCAGGCCGTGCGGCGTGGCGTCCACGTCCATGCGCCGCATCACCGCCGATATGCTCATGTCGCTGAGCATCCCGCCGCGCACGGCCGGGAACACGTAAGGGGAATCGGCCATGCGGGGGAGGGCGCGGAGTAGGTTCACCGCGTCGGCAGTGAGCGGCACGATATGCTCGCGTTGCGCCTTCATCCGCTCGGCCGGCACCGTCCAGGTGGCGGCGTCGAGGTCCACCTCGTCCCAAGTCGCGCCGCGTACCTCACCACTACGCGCGGCCGTGTAGACGATGAACTCCAGGGCGCGGGCGCTCACGCCCTCACGTTCGCGGAGCGCGGCCAGGAACGCCGGCGCGTCCCGCCAGGGCAGGGCCTTGTGGTGGCGCACCTTCTTGAGTTTGCCAGGGGCGGGCAGGATGGCGTCCAGGTTGCCTTTCCAGCGGGCCGGGTTCTCACCGCTGCGGTAACCCCGTACCGTCGCGTAGTCCATCACCTTCTCAATGCGCCCGCGCAGCCTGGAGGCCGTCTCGGTCTTCGTCTCCCATATCGGTTGCAGTATCTCGACCACGTGCGCCAGTTCGATGTGGTCTACCGGCAGCCGGCCAATGACGGGCGAGGCGTAGGTGTCGAGCGTGGAGCGCCATTGCTTAACATGCTTCGGATTGCGGAACTCGCGTTCTTTGCTGGCGATAAAGCGGGAGGCGCATTGGTCGAAGGTCAGCGTTGCCGCCTGAGCAGCCCTGAGCGCGTCTCTTGCGGCCTGTCGTTCGGCAACCGGGTCCACCCCCTTGCGGGCCTTCGCGCGCATCTCCGCGGCTTCTTCCCGCGCCCGCTTCAGCGATACTTCTGGATAGGGGCCTAGCCCGATGTCCCGGCGCTTGCCACAGACCATTGTTCGGAGTACCCAATACCGTGCGCCCGTGTCCGCGACGCGCAGCAACAGCCCGCCGACGCCGCCGACGGCATGAAGGCCGGGCCTGTCGAGGCGGCGCACCTCCAGGGCGGATAGCTCGCGGGCCTTCTTCGGCATGACCTACCATCCATCCAACAAAAACGTTGACATTGGATGTTACGCCGTGCGACGTTTTGCGGCAAGGGATAGGCAAGACGTTCAGCAGGGACAAAGGGTTACGCGGTTTGATGCGAGGCGATGCGATGCCGTAATGGCTGACTCCTCCTCCGCCATCTCCCCACCTGTTACGGGCACCGGCCGAGCTGATCCCCCGACGGCCAGCGACGTGGACGGTACACACCCGCCGCCCGGCCTGACCGCATCCACGCACGACCGTGAGATGAGACCACGTGCACACAACCCCGTCGCCCGTCATACACGGCGACTGTGCTGCGTGTCACCCGCTGACGTGCCCGGCTAAATGGCCGACCCCCTGTCTGCGGCACCGAAACCAATCAACGGTTTCCCCGTCCCCGGTGTCGAGAAATGCCTGATCGCGGCGCGCCACTGCGCAAGCGGAAAGGTGGCGACCTCCGGCAGTGCCGTGCGCAGCAAACGGGGCCACAGCACACGAAAGGCCTGCTGCCATGCGGCCGGCGCCATCGGCGCGATCTCGTCGCGGAGGTGAAACCGGTACAGTCCGGCACGGTTTGAACGTGAGGGAACGACCGGCCGACCGCTCAGCAGTCCATAACCGACGAACGAGCTGCCGGGCTTCATGCGTGCCAGTATCCGGGTGGCGAGCGAGCCGCCGAGGGCATCGAAGGTGAGGTCGGCCCCGTCCGCGAGACGATCGATCGCGCGATTATCGTTCTGGGACACGGGCGCGATCCCAAGGGCCGACAGCCGGGCCGCGCCACCGGGGGAGCGGAGGATACCGTTCACCTCCGCGGCACCGTCCTGCCGGGCCCAGGTGCCGAGAAGCCCGGCACACGTCGATCCGGCAGCGGTCAGCAGCACGCGTTTGCCCCGGACCGGCCAGCGCCGCAACAACATGGTTGCCGCCAAGGGATTGATGTAGCCGCGCGCGGCGACGACGTCGCCGACGTCCTCCGGTACCGGGACCGCGAGCCGGGGATCGCAGTCCACGAACCGCTGCCAGGTCCCGGCCCCCCGCAAGGGCAGGACGCGCCGTCCGATCAGCCCGGAGTACGCCGGCGACGCGTCGACCACCACGCCCACCCCCTCGTAGCCGGCGACCGCGGGCAGTGCGATCCGGTGCGCGTACGCGCCGGTGACCGGGATCAGATCGGAGGGGTTGACCGGCACGAGCGACATGGCCACACGCAGGGCTCCTTCGGGGCGGGATACCGCGTCCGACTCGACGAGCTCCAGGTTGTCCAGCGGCGGCCCGAACGAGCGGTAGCAGAGCGAGGCGTTCTTCATTGTGGTCCCTGCCGGCGAGGCCTGACCGCGGTGGTCACGGAACGATCCATGGATGAACGCAACGGTAGCAGAGGGCGGAGACGGCTTCATGCACCGGCGGTGCCCGGAGACGCCCGCGCCGCAGTCCCGGGCGTCACTGGCCGCGATGGTCCGCTGTCCGTGCCACCGCACCCGCCGTCCCGTGAGTACGCGGCGGCTTGGCGCGCGTGTGGATCAAGGGGCTCATAAAGCGGGGAGTGAAAACCAGGCGATGCCCGCGCACCCCGCCTGGACCGCGCCGCCCGCGAGCATGGCGGCGGCCAGTCCGTAGCTGCCGCCGCCGGCCGCGGCATACACCGCCCCCAGCACAGCGACGCCAGTGGTTGCACCCACCATTCGTGCAACGTTGATCAGGGAGGCGGCCGTACCGGCGCGGGCCGACGTCACCGCGCCGACCGCGACGCCCATCAGTGGTCCGGTCGCAAGGCCCATGCCGACGCCGGTCAGGGCCAGGGCGAGTTCGGCCGGAACGAGGTTGCCGAGGGGCGCACCGTATCCGATGCCGGGCAGTGCCCCGGCGATGAGAGCGATCCCGGAGCTGATGGCAAGCCGCGTCCCCATACGCCGCACCACCCGCGCGGACAGTGGTGAGACCAGAACGAACAACAGCGCCATCGGCATCAGCGCTATGCCCGCGGCGGCGGCATCCAGACGTCCGGTGCTCTGCCAGGTCAACGGCAGCAGGAAGAGCACACCGTACATCCCGAACGTCATGCCGGCCGTTGCCGTCATGGCGCCGCTAAAGGTTCCGTTGCTGAACAGGTCCAGCGGCACCATGGCGGCATGACCGCGCGAGCGCTCGATGCGCACGAAGATCGCCAGGGCGGCGACGGCCCCGACGGCCGACACGGCGGCGGCTGCGGGCCGCCCCTGCGCCTCGACGGTCGCGAAGACCAGTGCGGCCAGACCACACGCGCCGGCAACCTGGGCGGCGGTGTCGAGCGACCGGCCGGCGGCATCGGCGAACTCCGGCAGCGAGGGCAGGGCGAGGAGCACAGACGCCGCCGTAAGCGGTACGACCACCATGAAGACCGCCGGCCAGCCCAGGCTATCTATGACGACACCGCCGGCGGTGGGGCCCAGCGCCATGGCGAGCCCGTTGCAGGCAGCCCAGATGCCGAGCGCACGGGCCCGACCGGCGGGCTCCGGCCAAACCACCCGGATGATCGCCAGTGATGCCGGGACGAGCAACGCCGCCCCCAGTCCGGCGGTGGCGCGCGCGGCGATCAGGATGCCCAGGGACGGGGCGAGGGCACAGGCGAGAGACGCCGCAGTCAGAACCACGGCACCCGCGAGGAAGATACGCCGGCGCCCCTTGAGATCGCCGAGCAGACCGCCGGAGAGCAGTAGCGCCGCATAGACGACATTGTAGCTGTCGACGACCCACTGCAACGTATCCACCCTGGCCGAGAAATACACGCCGATAGGGCGGACGGCCAGGTTGACCACCGCCGTGTCGACCTGTGCCGCGAGCACAGCCAGACAGAGTGTGACGAGCACCCGCCGGCGCCGGACCGGCACGGCGGGATGAGCACCCGGCCCCGGGGCTTCGATGGAGTCCACCATAAACAGCTGACCTCGGTTGAACGGAGGCGGACAGTGTCGCGGTGATGGTGCCGGTGATGGTTCGCCGCGGGACGAAGCATCGATTCCGGTGACGCGGTACGCTGTCCCCTGCAGAGGGAGGAACACCGATGCCCGAGTCACCCGGCTTCGCCCACGCCGCCTGGCTGATGGCCGACCCGGCCCGGGCCATGATGCTCATGGCCCTGACCGATGGCCGTGCCCGTCCCGCGGGAGAGCTTGCCCGCGCCGCGGGTATTACGCCGCAGACCGCGAGCGTCCATCTGGCACGGCTGCATGCCGGCGGACTCCTGGCGATGGAAACACAGGGACGACACCGCTACTACCGCATGGCGGGCGATCACGTCGCCCAGGCGGTCGAGCAGCTCGCCGCGATACGTCCGCTGCCGCAACCGGCACGCACTGTCGTGGGTCGGAAGGGCCGGCTGCTGCGCCACTGCCGCACCTGCTACGACCATCTGGCCGGCCGGGTCGGCGTGCTCGTCACACGTGCCCTGGTGGACCAGGGCTTCCTCGTCGCGGTGGCGGACAAGCGTTTCGAGGTGAGCCGGAGCGGAGCGACCTGGTTCTCTGCGCTTGGAATTGACGTCGACACGCTCCGGCCCACGCGCCGCGGGATCGCCCGTCAGTGTCTGGACTCCACCGAACGCGAGCATCACCTGGCGGGGCCTCTAGGCCGACGGCTGCTCGAGTCACTGTGTGACCGCGGATGGCTCCGGCGTTCCCGCGAGCCGCGGGTCATACAGGTCACACCGGCGGGACGACAGGCGCTGAAACGGCACCTGGGGGTCGATCCGGAGCGGGCGGCATCCGTGGACGGGGAATAACCGTCAGTGCACCACGGCGGCCGGCGTGTGGCACTGGCCGCGTTCGCGTAGACTGGGTTGCCCGCAGGCCTTTACCACGACGCGACGGTGCCGGACCGTCGGGAGGACGTATGGACTACCGCACGGGCATCGACGCCGTGGCATTCGACCTGGACGGCACCCTGGTCGATTCCCGCCTCGACTTCACGGCCATGCGCCGGGAGCTCGGCTTCCCTGAGGGAATCGGCCTTATCGAGCACATGGAGACGCTGGGCGACGCGGCCGCGGTGGAACGGGCGTGGGCAGTGATCGAGCGGCATGAAATGGCCGGTGCCGAGGCCGCGACCTGGATCCCCGGTGCCCGCGAGTTGCTCGCCGGCCTGCATTCGGCCGGTGTGCCGACGGCCATTCTCACCCGCAATGCCCGCATCACCACCGAGCACATGCACCGGGCGCTGGATATCCCGGTGGACCTGGTGCTAACCCGGGAGGACTGCCAGCCCAAGCCCGACCCCGACGGCCTGCACCGGATTGCCGCGCAACTGGGCGTGCCCACGGCGCGCATGATCTACGTCGGCGATTTCGTCTACGATCTGCAGACCGCCCGCGCCGCCGGCGCCCATGCCTGCCTGCTGCGCAACGAGCGCAACGGCCGTTTCGCGCTCGAGGCCGACCTTATCGTCGATCACCTCGACGAGCTCGCGCTGCATCTCGGCGCGACGCGTTCCGCGGGGTGATGGAGGAGCTGGGGACACTGGAGCGGGAGCTGCACCGGTGCGTACGGCGGCAGTTCCGCGACCGGCTGCTTGTGCTGTTGCATCCGGAATTCCGCGAGATCGGCTACTCCGGGCGGGAGCATAGCCGCGACTCCATCCTTGCAAACCTGAGCGACCGGGAACCGCCCGGTGTTCATGCCGAGGGTTTCCGTTACCAGAGGATCGCGCCGGACGCCGTACTGGTGACCTACCGCGCGGCTCACGTATCGCCGGATGGCCGTCTGAGCCGGCACGCGTTTCGTTCCTCCGTCTGGCTCAGGGAATCCGGATGCTGGCGAATGATCTTTCACCAGGGGACGCCGGCCGGAGACGACATCGGGGATGCAATGTAGCGAAGCGCAAACGGCGGCGGGCCGGGCGCCGCTGTTCGGGAGGGCCACTACACCGATGGTCTTGCGGTTCCTCCGCGACCGGCGATACGCAGGCCGTTGCGGCCGGCGGCCTTGGCGGCGTACAGGGCCTCGTCGGCACGCCGGAGCACTCGCTCCATGTCCTCGCCCGGATGGGCCAGATAGGCGCCGACACTGACGGTCAGCGGCTGCCCGATGGCGCGGGCATCCGACTCGATGCTCGCGCGGATGCGTTCCGCGATCTGACCGAGCACCCGGGCGTCACAGGGCGAGAGTAGAACGAGGAACTCGTCGCCGCCCCAGCGCGCGGCGTGATCGTAGTCACGCAGGCTCGCCTGCAGTAGTCGCGCGACCTCGGTGAGCGCGTGATCGCCGGCGGAGTGACCGAGGCTGTCGTTGAGGGTCTTGAAATGGTCGAGGTCGAGCCAGATCAGTCCGAAATGACTGTGCTGGCGCGCACTACGTGCGACCTCCTCGATGAGGAGCTCCGTCATGCCCCGGCGGTTGATGAGATCGGTGAGCGGGTCGATGCGCGCGAGGTTATGCAGGGCCTCCGTGCGCGCCGCGACCTTGCGCTCCAGCTCTTCGGTCTGGGACCGGATGGCCCCGGCCATGCCGTCGAAGTGCTGGATGAGCCGGCCGATCTCACCCGGCCCGGAGGGTAGCGGGCCCGGGGCCAGGTCCCCCTGACGCACACGCTTCATCGCGCTCTCCAGGGCGCCGATCGGTCCCAGGATCTGTTTCTGAACGGCGAAGTGGAAGACGAGCAGGCTCAGCAGCAGGGCGACGGCAAACACCACCGCCACGGGCGCGAATCGGCTCACCGGCATCAGCGTGTCCAGGTCCAGCAGCGTGACCTCGTACCAGCCTATGGAGGGCAGATAGGCGATCCCGGCGAGGTGACGCTCACCGCTGACCGAGACGAAGTCGGTACGGATCGCGGTCGGCCCGCCGTCCCCTTCACGCAGGGAGGCCATCATGTCCTCGAAGCGTGCCTCGTCCGCCGGGGTGTCGAGGAGCAGGTCGATCGTGTTCTTCTGGCCCTCCGGCTTGACGATGCTCGCGAAATCGATAAGACGTTGATCACGATAGAGCTGGATCGCGCCGTTGTAGTCGACAAACAGGGTCGTGATACCCGGCTGACTGAGATCCACGATGTCCCGCAGGAAGCCCTCGAGCTCCATGCCCGTGCCCACGATTCCGAGGATGCGCCCGTCGTCGGCGCGCAGCAGGACGTCGATCCAGAGTTTGGTGACGCCGAGCTCCTCGTCCGGATTGACGTTGAGGTGGAAGTCCCGCCCCTCCTTGATGAGCCGGTAGAACCAGGCGTCCGACGGATCGTCCGGATCCAGGTGGTAGCGCAGCTCCCGCCCCTCGAATTCGTTCGCGGCGTTGTTGTGATAGTAGGCCCCGGAGTCCCGCAGCGCGACGAAGTAGCTGTTGCTGCGGAAGTTACGGCGAAAGCTCTCCATCTCCTGGAGGGCCTGTTCCTTGAGTGCGGGCTCGTCCGGCTGGAGCGCCCAGCGCCTCAGCACCAGCGAGTCGGCCAGCTGGCGGGCGAGGGCTATCTCACGCTCCAGCGGCTGCAGGAGCCGGGCGCTGTCGTATTGAACCTGGAGCTCGGCGGTCCGCTGTCCCCACTGCTCGATAATGCCCTCGGCGATGCGCTGGAAGGCGACCCAGGCGGCAACGGAGGCCAGCGCGATCAGCGTCGCGGCAAGGAGCAGGAAACGGGTCTTCAGGCTCACGGACTCGCACCCCTGGAGCGAAGCGCTTCGTCAGCGCGTATCACAGAGTGGCGAATATCCGTGCGCCACCCCCCTTCACTGCACATGTACCGGTCCCGGCTGGAGAACGCAAACGGCATGTGACACCGCCCGGCGTGTGCGGCACGGGTTATGTCCGTTCGTGGACGGCCACCGCGGGGGCGGCTTTCCGGATACAGCCTTCCGTGAGCCGGAAGGGCTATAGCCCATCGATCCACGGCCGATATAATGGTCGTCGGGGATCAACTGGACGGGACGGGGGCAATCATATGGCCAAGGCTATGGGCAGCATCGATCAGCGCACTCAGCTGGCGGGACACAACCGCTTCGAGATGCTGCTGTTCAAGATCGGGCGGCGACACTTCGGGATCAACGTGTTCAAGATCCGCGAGGTGATACGCTCACCCCGCGTGACGGTCATGCCGGACTCCCGCCCAGGCGTGCGCGGTATCGCGCACCTGCGGGGGCAGACCATCCCGATCATCGATCTCGCCCAGGCGATCCGCTCCACGGAGCACGGGGACGCCAGCTCGGTGGTGATCACGGAGTACAACCGGACGGTACAGGGCTTCCTCGTCGACGAGGTGGACCGCATCGTCAACGTCAGCTGGGAGGATGTCCTCCCGCCTCCCCAGCACATTGCCGACCGCGGCTACGTTACCGCGGTAACCCGCGTCGACGGTGTCCTCGTGCAGATCCTCGACGTGGAAAAGGTCCTGGCGGAGGTCATGGGCGATCCGGTGCCCCTGGATGTGGACTTCCAGCACAGCACCGCGCCCGCCCAGCGCAACCGCTTGCTGGTGGTGGACGACTCCAGCGTCGCCCGCAACCAGATCCGGCGCACGCTCGAGCCCTCGGGCTGGGACGTGACCGTGGCCAAGAACGGCGAGGAGGCCCTGGAGTGGCTGCACGACACGGACGAGGAAACACTGGCCTCGGTCGCGCTCGTGATCTCCGATATCGAGATGCCCCGCATGGACGGTTACACCCTGACCAGCCGGATCCGATCCGACGAACGCCTGCGCGGTCTGAAGATCCTGCTCCACAGCTCGCTGTCCGGCGTATTCAACCGGGCGATGGTCGAGAAGGTTGGTGCGGACGACTTCCTGGCGAAGTTCGACGCCAGCGAGCTGGGCCGTTACGTGAACGCGATGCTGGAGGAGGGCGAGGGCGTCGCCGGCTGACGACGCCCGCGATCAGAACCGGTACTCGACCCCGGCGGAGAACATCGGGACGTAGCGGAAGCTTTCGAACTGCGTGCTCAGTGCCGCCTCCTCGCGCATACGATCGAGCTGATCGTTGCGGTCGAGGTCCGTGACGCCCTCGAACTTCACGCCCATGTCGAGCTGCAGCCCCAGCCGGCTGTCCTCGCCGAAGTGCTGGTCCCAGCCCAGACCGAGGTAGGGCGTCCAGTCACCGCTGCTGTCGAATCCGTAGCTGGTCGCGTCATGACCGTCGTCCATGCGCGCGCGGCTCTCCTGCCAGCCCCAGTCGGAATTGCCGTAGAAGGCGCCGCCGGTGAGGCGTACGCCGGAGGCGGCGGGGAATTCCCAGTCCACCATCGCCGATGCCCCGAGCCCCTGCCGCCCGGTGGGGACATAGCCCCGCCAGCCGCTGCCCACCGTTGGATCCGTGTCCGTGCTGATTCCGAAACGGACATCCAGCGCCTCGCTCAGCTCGGTGGTGAGCTCGAGCTGCGGGCGCATGGGGCTGTGCCACACGTCACCGGCCGCCGCCGGCCCGGTGGTAGCCGCCAGAATCGCCAATGTCCCCAGTATACCGTTGAGATAACGCATGGCCGGGCCGTTAGTCCTCGGAATCCGGCCCCATTATGACTGAATTTGTCCCCCGAGGCACGTCCTTCCCACGGGAGCGAACGGTCCTGTCGTCGGCGCGACGAAGCCTTATAATCCTCGTATTACGTTTGCATGAAGGTACCCATGACCGTTCCGGTTCAGTCCTGCTGGGTGAGAGAGCGCTTCGCCGCGGCTCGCATGCCGGTCCGCGCCGCGATCCCGGAGGACGCCCCGCTGCATCCCGCCGCCGTGCTCGTGCCACTGGTCGAGCGCCCCGAGGGCCTGCACCTGATCCTCACACGCCGCACGCCCCACCTCCGTGCCCATGCGGGGCAGATCAGTTTTCCGGGCGGACGCATCGAACCGCACGACCCGTCCAGTCTGGCCGCCGCCCTGCGCGAGGCGGAGGAAGAGATCGGTCTGTCGCAGACGTCGGTCGAGCTGCTCGGATCGCTGCCCGAGTATCCCACCGGCACCGGTTTCCGCATCCAGCCCTGGGTAGGACTGGTGGATCCGCAGGCGCACCTGGTACCGGACCCGGTGGAGGTGGACGAGATCTTCGAGGTGCCGCTCCAGTATGTGCTCGACGTGACCAACCACCGCCCACACCCGGTCAGCCACGGCGGACGTCGCTACCGCCTGTGCGCGATCCCGTACCGGGACTACTACATCTGGGGCGCGACCGCGGCGATCCTCCGCGACCTCTACCGCCTGCTTGCCGATTGCCCCGAAGCCCCCGAGACCCCCTGAGGCGCCGCGATACCATGTGCGAGCTGCTGGGCATGAGCGCGAACGTCCCCACCGATATCTGCTTCAGCTTCACCGGACTGATGCAGCGTGGCGGCCTCACCGGGCCCCACCGGGACGGCTGGGGGATCGCCTTTTACGAGGATCGCGGCTGCCGCATCTTCCACGACCCGGCACCGAGCGCGGACTCCGAGGTGGCGAGGCTGATCCAGCGTTACTCCATCAAGAGCCGCAACGTCATCTGCCACATCCGCCAGGGCACCCATGGCCCGGTCACGCTGGAGAACACCCATCCATTCCAGCGTGAGCTCTGGGGCCGGCCCTGGGCATTCGCCCACAACGGGCGCCTGCGGGGCGTGCGTCGCTGGCCCATGCGTCACTACCGGCCCATTGGCAACACGGACAGCGAGTACGCCTTCTGCTGGCTGCTCGGCGAGCTCAGGGAGCGGTTCCCGCGGCCGCCGCGGCGGCGGGAGACGGCCTGGCGCTACCTGCGCCAGCTGTGTGCACGCCTGCAGGAGCAGGGCACATTCAATATGCTGCTCTCGGACGGCCAGGTGCTCCACACCTACTGCTCGACACATCTGCATTGGCTGACGCGCTGCGCGCCGTTCGGCGAGGCGCGGCTGCGGGACGCCGAGGTGTGCGTGGATTTCGCCGAGGTCACCACGCCGGACGATGTGGTGACGGTCATCGCGACCCAGCCACTCACGGACAACGAGGTCTGGAGCCCGATCCGGGCCGGGGAGATGATCGTCTTCGAGGGAGGACGGCCGCGGCGGGTGGAGCCGGGGGCGCGCGGGGCGATCACCCCGCTGCCGCTGCATCATCCCCGCCACGGTGCCGTGACCCGGTAGGGCCTGTCGTCAGCCCTCGCTCAGGAGCCGGCGCAGCTCGATAATGGCTGCATTGGCCCGGGCGATGTAGGAGGCCATGGTGAGCGAATGGTTGGCAAGCAGCCCGAAGCCATCGCCGTTGAGCACTACCGGGCTCCAGACCGGGCGCTGCGACTGCTCCAGCGAGCGGATGATCTGATCCATGCTCGCCTCCGCATTCTTGTCCTCGAGCACCCCGGCGAAATCGACGCGTACCGCGCGCAGAAAGTGCATCAGCGCCCAGGTGCTGCCCCGCGCCTCGTAGAAGACATCGTCGATCTGCAGCCATGGTGTCTCCGCCACCACCGAAGCGCCGCGACCCGGGGTCGCCTGGCGGGCGGCCCGGTCTCCGGCGAGATCGGTGTTGTAGCGGTATTCCCCGACGCTGGCACTCAGGCGCTGTGCGAGGCTGCCCAGACGCTTGTTGACCAGTCCCAGCCATGCGTTGAGGTTGTCGGCACGGGCGTAGAACTGGGTGTCCGCATTGTCCTTGTCGATGAGGCGCGTGAAGTACCGGTCCACCGCGTCGATGCCCTTGCGGTACTCCTTCTCCGAGGCGGGGAACCACCAGGAGTCCGAGGGAAAATTGAACTGCGGCTCGGCGATGGCGAGGTCCGTGTCCTCGGTGGACTGCGAGCGTGAACGGCTCAT
>NZ_WNXE01000370.1:0-1806 GCF_010993615.1 Arhodomonas sp. KWT
TCGGAGAAGATCGCGCCGATGCGCTCGGAGATCGCCGTGGCGGAGGCGAGGTCGTGGCCGAGGGGTTTCTCCAGTACCACCCGCGATGCCGGCGTGACCAGGTCGCTGGCGGCGAGGTTGTCGCAGATGCCGACGAACAGCGCCGGGCTCGTCGCCAGGTAGAACACCCGGGTGCGCTCGGGGTGCGGGGCGAGCCATTCCGCCAGCCGACCGTAGTCCGCCGGCGTGCTCGCGTCGACCTGGCGGAAATCGAGCAGCTCGGTGAAACGTCGCCACTGCTGGACATCGAACTCCTCCGAGGGCACGAACTCGCGGCACTGGGCCTCGGCCTGCTGGAGGAATCCGTCGCGGTCGAGGGCGCTGCGGGAGAGCGCGAGGATGCGTCCGTCGTCCGGGAGTTCGCCGTCGCGGTGGCGCTGGTAGAGGGCCGGGACGAGCTTGCGCATGGCGAGATCGCCGGTGCCTCCGAAGATGATCAGGTCGAATGGCTCGACAGTGGCCAAGGTGTGCCCCTCCGTCGGGATGGTTGGCGCCGTCGGGGTGACGGTATGTAGTAAAATTACACACTGATGGGTGATAATCCAAGCGATAGACGGTTTTTCGTCTGGGGTGTAGGCATTTTTGACGCCGCAACCCAGAGGGGCTACCGTTGTTGTAGTTTTATTACATAACCGTGACCGTCCCCGGAGCCCCGTCCATGACAGACGTCCATCCCGTACTCACCGAGGTGTGCGAGCGCATCCGCGAGCGCAGCCGTGAGCGCCGCCGCGACTACCTGGCCGGCATCGATGCCGCCGGCCACGAGGGGCCCGTTCGCGCGGGCCTGTCCTGCACGAATCTCGCCCACGCCTTCGCCGCCGCCGGCGATTCCGACAAGGCGTCGCTGCGCGGTCTGCAGCGGCCGAACGTCGCCATCGTCTCGGCGTACAACGACATGCTGAGCGCCCATCAGCCGCTGGGGGATTTCCCGCCGCTGATCCGGCAGGCCGCGCGGGATGCCGGCGCGACCGCGCAGTTCGCCGGCGGCGTGCCGGCGATGTGCGACGGCATCACCCAGGGCCAGCCCGGCATGGAGCTGTCGCTGTTCAGCCGCGACACCATTGCCATGGCCACGGCGATCGCGCTGTCGCACAACGCCTTCGATGCAGGGCTCTGCCTGGGCGTGTGCGACAAGATCGTCCCCGGGCTGCTGATCGGGGCGCTGCACTTCGGTCACCTGCCGTTCGTCTTCGTCCCCGCCGGTCCCATGCCCTCGGGGCTGCCGAATGCCGAGAAGTCCCGCATCCGCCAGCTCTACGCCGAGGGCCGGGTGGATCGGGCGGCGCTGCTCGAGGCGGAGTCGCAGTCCTACCACGCCCCGGGCACCTGCACCTTCTACGGCACGGCGAACAGCAACCAGCTGCTCATGGAGGTCATGGGTCTGCACCTGCCCGGTGCCGCGTTCGTGAACCCGGGTATGCCGCTGCGCGATGCGCTCACCGTTGCCGCCACCCGCCGCGCGGTCGAGCTGCGCCACGGTGGCGAGGAGTACACCCCGGTCGGCCGGGTCGTCTGCGAGGAGTCCATCGTCAACGCGGTGGTCGGCCTGCTCGCCACCGGCGGTTCGACCAACCACACCATCCACCTGCCGGCCATCGCCCGGGCGGCGGGCATCGAGCTCACCTGGGACGACTTCGCCGAGCTCTCCCGGGTGGTGCCGCTACTCGCACGGATCTACCCCAGCGGCAAGGCGGACGTGAATCACTTCCATGCCGCCGGCGGCATGGCCTACCTGATCGACCAGCTCCTGGACGCCGGGCTGCTGTT
>NZ_WNXE01000371.1:0-1792 GCF_010993615.1 Arhodomonas sp. KWT
ATTGCCAGTGCGCCCGCTGTATCGATGAATCCCCAGCGATACTCGGCGAAGCCGTCGACGGCGGCGACATCGTCGATATCGACCCCCTCGGCGGGCAGCCGCAGCGCGGCCAGGCCCTCGTGCAGCTCGTAGAGGCAGGTGCTGCCGCGGTTCCGGCGGTAGGCAATCAGCTGGTAGTCACCGAATGGCTGCACGTATTTCGACGTAAGGCAGCGATCCGTGTCCCGGGCCACCGCACCTGCGGGCATCACGGCCGCCACGGTGGCGGCAATCGAGAGCGGTACCAGGCAGTGGAGCGTTCCCTGTTTCCTCACGAGGTGCCTTCCTTGTTCTGCGAACCGTCATCCTTCCGGGGATCCTCTGCGAGACAGGGGAACGTGGCCCTGTCGAGCTCTTCCGGCCAGATCACCTCGTCCTCGGGATCGGTGACCACGATCCGGTTGCAGAGGACACCGAAACCGACCGTTTTCCGGCCCTGGGGATCGATGAAGAACAGACCGCCCTCCTTACCGGAAACCAGCGCCCGCGACTCATTGAAGGTCGACACCCGCTTGTACGCCGCGGGGATGGCGATCCCGCCGTCCCGGCTGATGAAGCCGATAAGTTCGCCCGATATCTTTCGGCGCTGGAACGCCGCCCGGTCCCCGCGCATGGCACCCAGTTTGGTGAAATAGGCACCGGTGACCTTCTCGCCCTGCGCGTTCATGAACCCGTAGAGATCCGAGCCGTCCTCCCGCCAGGCGACCAGGCCGTTCGCCCCGGAGGCCGTATCGAAGGCACGCTGCCCCGGAATCCGCGTCAGCTCGTCGCCTTCGGCGCTGACCAGCGCCGTCGCGTCGTCCCCCTCCAGGTTCAGGGCATAGCGCCTCATCCCGGGGACGGGCGTCAGGTTGTCGTCCGCCCGGACGTTCCCTTCGTCGTCCACCACGACGGTCTCCCGGCCGTCATAGACCCGTGCCTGCATCAGCGGTGGCACGAAGTCCAGCGAGGCCGCGTAGACCGGTTCGACCCGCCACTCCCCGTCGCTGTCGAGGGCGCCGTCGCCGTCCTCGAAGAGCGTGAGCGCTAGCGTCCCGTTGCTCTCGAAACGCTTGACCCGGCGCTCGGCGATGGCGAGCGCATCACCCGTGCGATCGATGAGCCGGACACCACCATTGATGGGCTGGACCAGGAAACGCTGCGGCCCCACGACTTCCGCAGACTCGAACAGTAGCCCGGTGATCGGTTCGCCGGCCTCGGTCGAGACGAGCTGGTAACGCCGGTCACTACGGGGGTCGCCCTCAACGGCGCGGCGTTTGATCTCGTAGATCCCCGGGGCAATACGCTCCGGCGGCGAATGGTCGTCGTGCAGCGGCTCGACGACCCATTCGCCCTGCCGGTCGATGATCCCCCAACGATCATCGCCGGCATCGGTTCGCACCGCGGCAAGCGCGTAGCCGTCCACGAACCCGGATATGGACGTGAACTTGGGCTGGGCCGCTACCGCGCCTTCGGTCACGCTCCAGAGCCCCCATCGGGCGCCGCCCTGCGACGAGCGCTCGCTGAACTCGAGCAGACCACCGTTGAACCCGTGGTTGTGCTCGAAGATATGGGGACGCAGCGGATAGCGATTGCCGTCCCGGTCGAGGATCACCACACGCCCGCCGGCGGTGGACTGTGCCAGGGTATAGACATCGGAGAACGCCACCATGTCGGCATAATCGGGCGGGATCACCCAGTCCCCGCTGGCATCGATGGCACCGATCCGGCCACCCCGGGTTTTAACCAGCGCCGGCGCGAGCACGTCATCGGT
>NZ_WNXE01000372.1:0-1784 GCF_010993615.1 Arhodomonas sp. KWT
AGCATCACCACCCGCAGGCCCAGCCGGCGCAGCCGGGTCACCGAGTCCCGGGCCTCGGGACGCAGCGGTGCCGCCAGCGCCAGCGCACCGGCCAGGACCCCGTCGGCGGCGACGAACAGCGGCGTGCTGCCCTCGTCCAGGAGCTCCAGACCGCGTTTGCTGAGCGGGTTGTCTATTCGCGCCGCGGCCAGCGCCCGGTGTGTCCCGACGACCACGTCGCGGCCGTCGATGCGGCCACGCAGCGCACCGCCGGGCAGGCGCTCGACGTCCTCGGCCACCCCGGCCCGGATGCTGCGCTCCTCTGCGGCCCGGCTCACCGGCCCGGGACGTTCACCGGCCTCCACCGCCGCCGCCCAGCGGAAGATGTCGCGGATGGCGACCCCGTCGACGGGCTCGACGGCGACCACCTCGGCGGCCGCGGCCGTGAGCGTGCCGGTCTTGTCCAGGGCGATCACCGAAAGTCCCGCGAGGGCGTCCAGGACGTCCGGCTGGCGGGCGATCACGCCGAACTCCACCAGGCGTATGAGCCCGGCATTCAGGGCGAGGGGCACGGCCAGGGGCACCGCGGGCGACGCCGCGAGCACCAGCAGCACGCACGCCGACAGCAGGGCCTGCCCGGGGGTCCCGTCGAGCAGCCACCAGCCGGCCAGTGACAGCACCGCCGCCGTCAGGGCACCGGTGAGCAGCCAGCCGAGGAGACGGTCCAGGCCGTGGCAGGGACGGCGGCTCGGGCCACCGGGACGGTGAACCCCCGCAATCATACCGGCAAGCTCCCCCTCGCCGGGTGGCCGCGTCACCACCATGGTGAAGCCGCCGTCCCGGCACAGGGTGCCCGCGAGGACCCGGTCACCGGGCTCGCGGCTGACCACGCCTTCCGTTCCGGTAAACGCGGACTCGTCCAGACTCGCCCGTCCCGTCTCGATGCGGCCGTCGGCGGGCACACGTTCGCCGTCGTCGACATGGACCCGCGCCCCCTCGGTGAGCCGCGACGACGGCACCCGCCGCCAGCCGCGGGCGGTATGCTCGGCGGCCGTGGCCGGCAGCAGCGCCCTCAGGCTGTCCGCCGGGCGGGCGACCGGCCCCGCGCCCCGGCCCATCAACGCGACCCCGGCCTGGTAGACCGCGAGGGCGAACAGCGGGAACGCCAGGTACCCGCCCTGCCCCTCCGGCACGAGCAGTGCAGGGGCGGCAAGCACGAGCAGCGCATGTCCGATACCCGCAGCCACACCGCCGCATACCAGCCCGACTGCGGGGACGCACCGCGGCCGCTCCCGGGGCGTCCCGCGGGCCAGCGCCGCGGGCAGGATCCGGACCATCACCAGCACGACCACCGCCACACCGCCCGCGCGCCACGCGGGCCCCGCCCCCAGTGCCTGCGCATAGGTGTCGATGATGAGGAGCACGGCCCCGGCAAACGCCGCGGCCAGGGCCGAGCGTCCGGTCCGCGGGTCCGCCTCGCGGGAGGGACCGGCGGCGGCCACCGTGTAGCCGAGCGTGGCCAGCACGGTAACGAGGTCCGTCTCGCTGACCTCGCCGCGCACGACCAGCCTTCGCTGCCCGGGCCTCAGCCAGACACCGCTGACACCGCCAAGACGGGCGACCGCCGCCTCGACGGCGGTCCGCGCGGCGGCCGGCACCGGCTCACGGATCTCGAAGGCGCGGCAGTGGACCGCACTCCAGCACATGCTTTCCCCCGTTTCGACACCAGCGGCATCCCCTGCGGACCGGGTCCCGCTGCTATGCTGAACACCGGACGTCACGGTTATCGAGGGTCCGGACCACGG
>NZ_WNXE01000373.1:0-1776 GCF_010993615.1 Arhodomonas sp. KWT
AGCGCGTAAAGGGCGGCGATGGTGAGCATGTAGACCACCACGATATCCGTCGCCAGCAGGCTGGAGGCCTCCATCATCCGCTGGCCGATGCCCGGGATGCCGAACAGCTCGGCGGCCACCACGGTCATCCAGCCCTGGCCGAGGCCGGCACGCAGGCCGCCGAGAATGCCGGGCGACGCCGCGGGCAGGTTGACCTTGGCGAGCCGGGGCAGGAAGCCGTGCTGCCCGAAGGCCCGAGCCACCTCGTCATAGCCGGGGTCGACGGAGCGCACGGCGCTGTAGCTGGCGAAGTAGTTGATCCAGAAGACCCCGATACTGATGATGAACGCCGCCGCCGTCGGGGTGACGCCGAACCAGATGATGGCGAAGGGGATCCAGGCCAGCGGCGGAATCGGGCGCAGCAGCCGCGCCAGCCAGGCGTGGGCGGCGTCGAAGCGCGGCAGCAGCGCCGCCGACACGCCCACGAGGATGCCCAGCACGGACCCCACCAGCAGGCCGACGCTGTAATGCGCGAGGCTGGAGCCCACGACCTCGAACCAGATGCCGTCGGAGAGCTCGAGCCACAGCACACCGGGGATCGCCGAGGGCAGCGGCACGAGGGTGCCGGGCAGCAGCCCGCTGCGCAGCGTCAGCTCCCACAGCGCCAGGAACACGCCCACCCCGAGGGCGCTGTAGAGAACGCGTCGCGGGCGGGACAACGTGGTCATTCCTCGCCGGCCGACTGCGCGCTGACCGTGTCGTACACGCTGGTGTCGAAGAGCGCATCCAGGTCCACGGGCTTGCGCAGGCTGCCCTGCTCCATCTGGAAGTCACGCATGCGCCGGGTGCCCTCGCGGATGGCGTGCGGGTCGGCGAGGTAGTTCGACGACGGCGAGGCGAGCGCCTTCTCCAC
This sequence comes from Arhodomonas sp. KWT, assembly GCF_010993615.1. NCBI lineage: Bacteria > Pseudomonadati > Pseudomonadota > Gammaproteobacteria > Chromatiales > Ectothiorhodospiraceae > Arhodomonas > Arhodomonas sp. KWT. Next base: position 893 of record NZ_WNXE01000373.1, read on the forward strand.
CGTGTCCAGACCGATGAGCCGGCGGCCGACGAACTCGCGGACATAGGGCGCGGCCTGTTCCGTATCCTCCTCGAGCATGCCGGTCGCACGCAGGTGCAACGCCATGAGCTCGCGCACCGCCTCGGGGTGCGCCTTCAGCGTCTCCTCGCGGACGGCGAGCACGGCCCCGGGCTGGCCGGGCAGCATCTCGTCGGCCCGGGCCACGACCCGGGCACCGTCGGCGCGCTCCTGCACGGTGGTCAGGATCGGCTCGAGAATCGAGGCCGCGTCCACGGCGCCGGCCAGCAGCGCCTGCTGGACCCGGTCCGCGCCCATGGCCACGATATCCACCGCATCCACGCCGACGCCGAGCCGCTTCGTCAGCCAGTAGCGCAGCACGGTGTCGGGCACCGAGCCCTGGGGAAACGTCGCGATCTTGGGCTTGTGGCCCTGCGTCTCGGTGAAGCGGGCGATGGCCTCCGCCGGGTCATTGGCCTCGAACAGCGAGGCGAACTCACCACGGGCCACCAGGCCGATCTGCTCGCGGATACTCGCGGCCAGGACCTTGATCGGCACGCCGTTGGCGCGCGAGACCATGGCCGGCCCGATGCCGAAGTACATGACGTCCAGCTCGCCAGAGGCCAGCGCCTGGACCATGGCCGGACCACTGGAGAAGCGGGTCAGCTCCAGGTCGAGCCCGGCGTCGTCGGTCCAGCCCGCCCCTTCCATCACGAACAGCTGCGCCACGGGCAGGATCGGCATGTAACCGACCTCCAGGCGCGTGGTGTCCTGGGCCTGGGCAGCGCTGCCGAGACTCAGCAGACCGGCAATCAGCACGGCAAGCAGACGGGCACGTGACATCGAATGCCTCCGGGAATGGGTTATAACGTGCCAGTCTAACGATT
>NZ_WNXE01000374.1:0-1775 GCF_010993615.1 Arhodomonas sp. KWT
TCGTCACCGAGGCGCTGCTGGGGGTACCAGTTGTTGTGGGTCTCGTGGTCGTCCCACTGCACGAGCATCGGCACCTCCGCCCCGAAGGCGCGGACATTGTGGTCGAGGCGGTTGTAGGCGTGGGCACCGCGGAAGTCCGCCAGCGTCTCGGCGACGTGGGACTTCGCCTCCGTGGTGACGTTCTTCCAGATGCTGCCGTCGGCGAGACGGACCTCCGGCTTGATGGGCCCGTCCGCGTAGATGCTGTCGCCGCTGTGGATGAAGAAATCGGGACTGGACCGGCGCATGGTCTCGAAGATCCGCATGCCGCCCCACTCCTCGTTGATGCCCCAGCCCTGGCCGGCACAGTCGCCGGACCACACGAACGTCACGTCCCGGGGCACCTGCGAGGCCGTGCGGAAATGCCCGATCACCGGCTCGCTCAGGGTCCGCTCATCGGCGAGGTCCTGGAACCGTACGCGATAGAAGACGTCCTCCCCCGCCGGCAGCCCGGAGAGATCGACCCGCGCGGTGAAGTCCGTATCCGCCAGCGCCGCCGGGCCGACCACGCGGCGCGCATCCCGGAAACTCTTCGTCGTGGCGTACTCGACCATCATCCGTGCCGGGCGGTCGCTACGGCTCCAGATCATGGCGCGATCCCCCACCACGTCACCGCTGCCCACACCGTAGGGCAGCATCGGGCGCGATGCCTTGACCACGGCAGGCGCACGCCGCGGCATCAACATACCGGGCAGCGCCACGCTCCCGGCCACGGCACCCCCAGTGCTCAGGGCCCGGCGGATGAAGTCACGACGGCTGATACGCTGATCGTTGAAACTCGACATTCCTGTGCTCCCGTGCTGTCCAGGAGCGAATCAGCGTAGGCAAGGCAGGTGACAGCGCCTTTAAGGCGAGATTGCCGTACGCCATGGCAACGCCGGCAGCCGGATCGGGGCAAGGATACGAAGAGAGGCGGGTGGGGAGGGTATTGCACTCGACAGTGACCGGACTATCGTAGCGCAGAGGACAGCGATTCGAGGAGAGATCGGCAATGACGACGCTGCACACCTTCCACGGTGCCCCGAGCCCGCGCCGCGTACACGTCTACCTAGCGGAAAAGGGGCTGGACGTCGAGATGCACGAGGTGGACCTGCGCGCCGGCGAGCAGCTCGGCGACGACTTCCTGCGCCTCAATCCGCAGGGCACGGTCCCCGTGCTGGAACTCGACGACGGCACGTGCATCGGTGACAGCAACGCCATCTGCGCCTACTTCGAGACACTTTACCCGGAACCGTCGCTGACCGGCACGGACGCCCGCTCCCGCGGCATTATCCGGGCGTGGGACCGGTGGGTGGAGTTCGAGGGCTACCTCGCCGTGATGGAGGCCTTCCGAAACCGCCTGCCGGGCTTTCGCGACCGCGCCCTGCCCGGCCCGCATCCCGTACCGCAGATCGAGGCACTGGTGGAGCGCGGCACGCAGCGGTACCGCCACTTCCTCGCCGATATGGATGCCCGCCTCGCCGAGCAGCCGTTCGTCGCCGGGGACACGTTCTCCATCGCGGACATCACCGCGCTGGTGACGGTGGACTTCGCTGCCGGCACCCTGGAGGTCCAGCCGGACGATGCACTCCCGCACGTACGCCAGTGGCACGAGCGCGTCAGCGCACGACCCAGCGCATCCGCGTGAGCGCACCCCATCCTCACCAACCACCACCCCAAGTAGGTCGGCTGCTCCTGGCAGCCGACATCTCGGGCGCCGCGACAAGGGACGTTGGCTGCCGGGAGCAGCCAACCTA
>NZ_WNXE01000375.1:0-1769 GCF_010993615.1 Arhodomonas sp. KWT
TTGTGCACCAGGGCGATTCGGCCGCAGGAGGCGTGGGGATGGGCGTTGGCCTCGGTAGGCGCGCCGTGGGTGGCCCAGCGGGTGTGGGCGATGCCCAGGGTGCCGTTGATGGGCTCGGCCGCCTGGCGCTGATCCAGCGCCGCGACCTTGCCCACCACCCGGTGACGCAGGAGCGCCCCGCCGGCGTCGACCACGGCAAGCCCGGCGGAATCGTAGCCGCGGTACTCCAGCCGCCGCAGGCCCTCAATCAGGATGGGGGTGACGTCACGCTCGGCGACCGCTCCTACGATTCCACACATGCGCTGCTGATCCTCGACCGTGGCCGCGGGCTCCCGCGGTGAAGTGGCACAGTGGCCGGCGCGGCGCTAGTCGTCGTCCCGCCGCGGCCGGCGCCAGCCCGGCACGCTCTTCTGGGGAATCCCGGTGAGCGTGAGGCTGTCCTCGGGTGCATCGTCGCGGATCACGGAGCCGGCGCCAATAGTCGCGCCGCGACCGATGCGCACCGGGGCGACCAGCGCCGTGTTCGAGCCGATGAAGGCATCCTCGCCGATGACCGTGCGGTGCTTGTTGGCGCCGTCGTAGTTGCACGTGATGGTGCCGGCGCCGATGTTGGCGTCGGCCCCGACCTCGGCGTCGCCAACATACGACAGGTGGTTGATCTTGGCGCCCTCGCCGACCCCGGCGTTCTTCGTCTCGACGAAGTTGCCGACCTTCGCCCCCCGGGCCAGCACCGTGCCCGGACGAAGGCGGGCGAACGGGCCGACATGGGCGGAACCGGCGATCACCGCGCCCTCGATCACGCTGTTCGCCGCGATCTTCACGCCCTCGCCGATTTGGCTGTCGGTGATGGTGCAGTTGGGGCCTATGACCGTGCCGTTGCCCAGGCTCACCTCGCCGATGAACTGGCAGTTCACGTCGATGGTGACGTCCTGCCCGCACTGCAGCTCGCCGCGCACATCGAAGCGCGCCGGGTCGAGGAGGGTGACGCCCCCGGCCATCAGGCGGTCGGCCTCGCGGCGCTGCCACAGCCGCTCCACCGTGGCGAGCTGGGCGCGGCTGTTCACGCCCAGCACCTCGCCTTCGTCGGCGGTGGCGACCCCCGCGACGGGCACACCGTCGGCGCGGGCGAGGGCGATGACGTCGGTGAGATAGTACTCGCCCTGGGCATTGTCGGCGGTGAGGCGGTCGAGCCAGCCGCGCAGATGCCCGGCAGGCAGACACATCACGCCGGTATTCACCTCGCCGATGGCCCGCTGGGCGGCGTCGGCGTCCTTCTCCTCGACGATGCCGGCGACGGCGCCGTCCGCATCGCGGAGGATGCGCCCGTAGCCGGCCGGGTCCACCGGGTGGGCGGTGAGCAACGCCGCGCCCTCGCCGGCGGTCTCGCAGAGCCGCTGCAGGGTGGCCGCGGTGATCAGCGGCGTGTCCCCGCACAGCACCAGGACGCGGTGGCGGTCGTCGATATCCGGTATCGCCTGGCCCACGGCGTGCCCGGTGCCGAGGCGTTCCGCCTGCTCCACCCAGCGCACGTCGGCATCCGCGAGGGCGTTACGCACGCGCTCGCCGCCGTGGCCGTAGATGATGTGGATATCGTCCGGGCCCAGCGCGGCGGCGGCATCGATGACGCGGGCCAGCATCGGCCGACCGGCGACCGGGTGGAGCACCTTGGGCAACGCGGAACGCATGCGGGTACCAGCCCCCGCGGCGAGGATCACAATCGACAGCGGCGCGGTCATCGTCTCGTCCCTCCCGCACAACGAAAAACGCGC
>NZ_WNXE01000376.1:0-1765 GCF_010993615.1 Arhodomonas sp. KWT
GGCTCCAGCGGCTCCGGCAAGAGCACGCTGCTGCGTTGCATCAACCTGCTCGAGCCGCCCAACGAGGGCGAGATCATCTTCGACGGCGAGTCCCTCGCGTTGCGACGGGCACGGGACGGCACCCTCGTCGCCGCCGACCAGCAGCAGATCACCCGGCTGCGCGCCGGCGTGGGCTTCGTGTTCCAGAACTTCAACCTCTGGCCCCACATGACGATCCTGGAGAACGTCATCGAGGCCCCTCGCCAGGTCCTGGGGTACTCCCGGGACCGCGCGATCGCGGACGCCGAGTCGCTGCTGGAAAAGGTCGGCCTGGCCGACAAGCGCGACGGCTATCCGGCGTTCCTCTCCGGTGGCCAGCAGCAACGTGCCGCCATCGCCCGGACCCTGGCCATGCACCCCCGGGTGATCCTCTTCGACGAGCCCACCTCGGCGCTGGACCCCGAACTGGTTACGGAGGTGCTCGCCGTGATCCGCGATCTGGCGGAGGAGGGGCGGACCATGCTCATCGTTACCCACGAGATGCGTTTTGCACGGGATGTCTCCACCCAGGTGGTCTTCCTCCACGAGGGCCGCATCGAGGAGCAGGGCCCGCCGTCGAAGGTCTTCGAGTCGCCGGAATCCCCGCGCTGCCGGGAGTTTCTGGCGAGTCATCTCTAGCGGACGCCCCGCGCGGGCCGCAGCACAAGGAGCCAGCACTATGAGAATCAAACAGCTGATCGTTACTGCCGCCCTCGCGGCGGGCCTCGCCGGTACCGCCGCCCACGCGGGGGATACCATCCGCATCGCCACCGAGGGCGCATACCCCCCCTTCAACTTCATCGACGAGTCCGGTGAGGTGAAGGGCTTCGACGTCGATATCGCCCGCGCGCTCTGCGAGGAGATGGAGGCAGACTGCAAGCTCGTCACCCAGGACTGGGACGGCATCATCCCGGGCCTGATCAACGGTAAGTACGACGCCATCATCGCGTCCATGTCCATCACCCCGGAGCGCCAGGAAGCGGTCACCTTCAGTGCGCCGTACTACTCCAACAAGCTCCAGTTCATCGCGCCGAAGGACAGCGACTTCGACCCGACGGCGGACCTGGAAGGCATGACCATCGGCGCCCAGCGTGCGACCATCGCTGCCCAGTGGCTCGCCGACAATCTCGGCGACAGTGTCGATATCAAGCGCTACGACACCCAGGAGAACGCGTTCCTGGACCTCGCCTCCGGGCGCCTCGATGCGATCCTCGCGGACAAGTACGTGAGCTGGGAGTGGTTGAACTCGAAGGATGGTTCGGCCTACGAGTTCAAGGGCGATCCGGTCTACGACGACGACAAGATCGCGATCGCGGTGCAGAAGGGGAACACCGAGCTCGCGGATCGCTTCAGCGACGCCATCAAGGCCATCCGTGAGGACGGGACGTACCAGCGTATCAACGAGAAGTACTTCCCGTTCGATATCTACTGATCCGACGCCCCGGGCCGCCGGCGGCGGCCCGGGCAGCTGCTTGGGACCCCCTTGATGCCTGAACTGCAGGGATTCGGCGCCCAGCTTGCCGCCGGCGCGTGGGTAACCACCCAGGTGGCCGTGTACGCGATGGCGGTGGCCGTCGTGCTGGGCCTGCTCGGCGCCCTCGCCAAGGAGGCACCGGTCGCGCCGCTGAGATGGCTGGCTAACCTCTACACCGGCATGGTCCGCGGCCTGCCGGAGCTGCTGGTCATCCTGCTGGTCTATTTCGGCTCGGCACGCCTGCTCACCACCGCGGCCGGATGGTTCGGCCAC
>NZ_WNXE01000377.1:0-1757 GCF_010993615.1 Arhodomonas sp. KWT
GCGATCCACACGGACACCCTCAACGAGTCCGGCTTCGTCGAGGACACCATCGCCGCGTTCAAGGGCCGGACCATCCACACCTATCACACCGAGGGGGCGGGCGGCGGCCACGCACCGGACATCATCAAGGCGGCCGGCGAGGCCAACGTGCTGCCGTCGAGCACCAACCCGACGCGGCCGTACACGGTGAACACCATCGACGAGCATCTCGACATGCTCATGGTCTGCCACCACCTGGACCCGGCGATTCCGGAGGACGTGGCCTTCGCCGAGTCGCGCATCCGCCGCGAGACCATCGCCGCGGAGGACATCTTCCACGACCGCGGGGCGTTCTCGATGATCGCCTCCGACTCCCAGGCCATGGGCCGGGTCGGCGAGGTGGTATCGCGCACCTGGCAGACCGCGCACAAGATGAAGCGCCAGTTCGGTGCCCTGCCGGAGGACAGCGAGCGCAACGACAACTTCCGTGCCCGCCGCTACGTCGCGAAGTACACCATCAACCCGGCGATCACCCACGGCATCGCCCACGAGGTGGGGTCGGTGGCCGTCGGCAAGCTCGCCGACCTGGTGCTCTGGAAGCCGGCGTTCTTCGGCGCCAAGCCGGGGGTCATCGTCAAGGGCGGGATGATCGCCGCCGCCCCGATGGGCGACCCCAACGCCTCCATCCCCACGCCTCAGCCGGTGCACTACCGGCCCATGTTCGGCGCCTACGGCGGCGCGCTCGCCGAGACCGCGGTGACCTTCGTCTCCGCGGCGGCGGCGAGGGCCGGCGTCGCCGACCGTCTCGGCCTTGCCAAGCGCACGGTGGCCGTCGCCGGCTGTCGCACGGTGACCAAGGCGGACATGAAGCTCAACGACTGGCAGCCGAGCATCGAGGTCGATCCGCAGACCTACCAGGTCCGCGCCGACGGCGAGCGCCTGACCTGCGAGCCCCTCGAGGAGCTGCCCCTCGCCCAGCGCTACTACCTCTTCTGAGCGCGGGCGGCGACGATACGGAGACGACGAGCGTGATCGAGCTCACGGAACGATACGACGACGTGCGGTCCGCGGAGGCAGTGCTGACCCTGCCCTTCGAGACCCGGCAGAAGAGCCGCTTCCGCGCCACCCTGGACGACGGCCGGGATGCCGGGGTGCATCTGCCGCGGGGCTCCCTGCTGCGCGACGGCGACCGCCTCGGCGGCGACGGCGCCCCGGTGGTCCGGGTCGCCGCCGCCGCCGAGGCCGTGTCCACGGTGACCGCCGGAGACCCCACGACCCTGGCGCGGGGCGCCTATCACCTGGGTAACCGGCATGTGCCACTGCAGGTCGGCGAGGGCTGGCTGCGTTACCGCCGCGACCACGTCCTCGACGCCATGGCCGCCGGTCTCGGCCTGGCGGTGCACCACGAGTCCGCCCCCTTCGAGCCCGAAGCGGGGGCCTACGGCCACGGGCATGGCCACCACCACGACCATGCCTGATCCGGCCACCCTGCGGCTGTGGCAGCTCATCAGTCCGACCCTGCCGGTGGGGGCGTACGCCTACTCGGCCGGGCTGGAGACGGCGGTGGCGGACGGCGCGGTGCGCGACGGTTCCGACCTCGCGGACTGGCTCGCCGGGCAGGCCGGCGCGCTGCTGGTGCCGGTGGACCTGCCGGCGCTGGCGCGGCTGATGCGTGCCTGGACGGCGGGGGATGCCGAGGGGCTGGGCTACTGGACCGACTGGCTGCGTGCCGCGCGGGAGACCGCGGAGCTGCGCGCCGAGGACGAGCACATGGGCCG
>NZ_WNXE01000378.1:0-1748 GCF_010993615.1 Arhodomonas sp. KWT
GCGGTGTGGATCGTGGAGAAGACGTTGATGTTCTTCGTCTGCGCCAGCAGTCCCGCGGCCCAGGTGACGGTCTCCAGCACGCTGCCGTGGAAGTTGGTGGCACCGCCGTAGCCGATCCAGCGGGCGATGGGCAGGAGGAACTCCAGGCCCGCCTCGTCTGCCATCTGCGCGAGCCTGAGGTTGTTCTCCCAGGAGTTGTTCCAACGCTCGGGGACCTTGGTCACGGCCAGGCCGCCGGAGCAGTTGGGGGAGAAGATCCCCAGCTTGAACGGGTTGTCATTGAAAACGGGCGTGGTCTTTACGGTCATGGCGATGCTCCTCCTCGGGTGTGCTCCCCTCACGGGCGTGCAGGCGTTAGTGTTTTTTCTAGTAATTTACTAGTAAAACACCATGACTTTTCTTTTAGACGTAAAATTTTTTCCCGTCAAGGATGGTCCGCCCGGCGTCGGGCTTGTGCTGAGTCGCAAGGCCTGTTGTGGTTTGGGGTATCCCCGCACACCGAGGAGAGAGGAGAGCGATGTCGGAGCACGAGGGTCGGGAAGGAGAGGCGCGCGTGGGCGATTTCACCCTGGACCGGCACTGGCACCTCGCGGGTGACGAAAAGGAGATGGCGCTCACCGAGATCGAGCACACGATGCTGCGGTTGACCGCCGCCTTCGAGCGCTGGCAGTCCGAGTGCCTGGCGGCTGTGACACACCGGCCCGTATCCGGCTCGGACAACGCGGTGCTGCACGTGGTACGGATGAAGGAGCGTCCCAAGACGGTCGCGGAGATCGCCCGCCTGCTCAACCGCGACGACATCAGCAACATCCAGTACGCGCTCAAGAAGCTCAAGGCGGCGGGCCTGGTGGACAAGCAGTCCGCGAAGCGCCGCGGGGTGGCCTATTTCGTCACCGAGCAGGGTTACGAGGTCACGGAACGTTTCGCCCAGCTGCGCCGGGAGATGCTCATCCGCATGATCCCCAACGAGGAGAACTGGCAGGCGCAGTACGAGGTGGCACACCGGCTGCTCAACCAGCTCCAGGGCATCTATGACCAAGCGGCGGTCTACGTGGTCAGTCACCGCGCGCCGATGGACGACGAGTCGCTGTAGGAGGCGAATCACCGACTGGACAAGGGGGGACGGGTATGGCCGGTGTCGAGGGCGGCTGGGGGGCGCTGTTCGTCGCGCTTGGTGCGACGCCGGCGCTGTGGGGCGGCATCCTGATCGGAGCGGTGGTGGGCGGCGCGGTGACGGTGGCGGTGCTTGGCGGTCGCCATCGCCGCGTACGAGCGGGGATCTATCGGGCCCTGGTCCAGCAGGCGGCGGACGCGATCGTCGTCGCCAACGCATCGGGGGCGATCCATGACGTCAACGAGCAGGCCACGATACTGCTCGGTCATCCCCGAGGACGGCTCAGGCGAATGGCGGTCCGCGATATCCATCCCCTGGATGAGAAACAGGCACTGGACGCGGCGTTCGCGGACATGCGCTCCACGGGCTTTTCCCTGCGTGAGCACGAGGTGATTCACGCCGACGGCACCCGGATACCCGTGGAGGTAGCGGGGCGGCGTGTCGACCGGCGTTTCGGGCCCTGCCTGTATGTCGGGGTATTCCGCGACGTCAGCGAGCGCCGCGAGCGCGAACGCGAGCGCCTGCGCGAGGAGCGCCGTCAGCGCGAGGCGCTGATTCGCGAGGTCCATCACCGGATCAAGAACCACCTCCAGGGACTGCTTGGCCTCATCGCCGGCCAGGTGGAGGCGGAGCC
>NZ_WNXE01000379.1:0-1740 GCF_010993615.1 Arhodomonas sp. KWT
AATAACCTTATGCGCTATATTTATAACCGAGCGCCGCCCAAGGCGGTCGATCGAAACCGGTCAGGGAAGTGGAGCCGTGAGGGTGGCTACGGAACGGCATTGGGGGATCGTGCTGGGCCTGCTCGTGCTGGGGCTGGCGGTCCGGATCGTCCCCGTGTCCGCGGCGGTGGTCGAGGGCGAGTCCCCCTCGACGGCGGATCACCATGAATTCGAGGCGCTCGACGGCCCGTTCGATTCCGCGATCGAGGTCACTCGGGCGTGTCTGGGATGCCATTCGAAGGCCGCCGAGCAGGTCCGGCGCACCATCCACTGGCGCTGGGAGTTCCGTCACCCGGAGAGCGGGCAGCTCCTCGGCAAGCGTCACGTCATCAACAGCTTCTGCGGGTCGGTGTGGTCCAACGAGCCGCGCTGCACGAGCTGCCACGTCGGCTATGGCTGGACGGACATGCGCAAGCCGCCGCCACGCGCCGACGACCGGGTCGACTGCCTCGTCTGCCACGACACCACCGGTACGTACTGGAAGCTGCCGGCCGGCGCCGGCCACCCGCCGTACGCCGGGATCCGCTCGTCGAAGAGCAGCGGTGCCCCCGGCGAGCCGGTGAACCTCGCCCGTGTCGCCCGCAACGTCGGCCTGAGCGGCCGCGCCAACTGCGGGAGCTGCCACTTCTACGGCGGCGGAGGGGACGGCGTGAAGCACGGCGATCTCGACTCGTCGCTGGTCGACCCGCCGCGTTCGCTGGACGTGCACATGTCGGCGCAGGGGGCGGATTTCCGCTGCGCCGAGTGCCACACGAGCCGGGGCCACCGGATCGCGGGCAGCCGTTACGCCACCAATGCCCGGGACACCCAGGGGATCGACATCCCCGGGCGCACGGACGGCAGCCGCGCGTCCTGCGAGTCCTGTCACGGCCCGCAGCCCCACGGGGCGGCCAAGCTGAACGACCATGTCGACCGCGTCGCCTGCCAGAGTTGCCATGTCCCCGAGTTCGCCCGCGGCGGGGTGGCGACCAAGATGTGGTGGGACTGGTCCAGCGCCGGGCGCCTCGGCGAGGACGGGCAGCCGCTCACGATCCGGGATGCGGCAGGGCACCTGAGCTACCTCTCGACCAAGGGCAGCTTCCGCTACGCCGAGGATGTGGTGCCCGCGTACTACTGGTTCGACGGTGACATGCGTTACACGCTGCGCAGCGAGCCCATCGACGCCGACCATCCCCCGGTGGCGATCAACCGTTTCGGCGGCGGGCCGGATGACGCGGAGGCCCGGATCTGGCCGTTCAAGGTCATGCGCGGCCGCCAGCCCTACGACACGGTCAACCGGACCCTGCTCGTCAACCACGTCTACGGCAACGACGACACCGCGCTGTGGACGAACTTCGACTGGGCCCGCGCCCTCGCCGCGGGCACCGCGTTCGCGGATCAGCCCTACAGCGGTGAGTACGGCTTCGTCGAGACGGTCATGTACTGGCCGATCACACACATGGTCGCGCCGGCCTCGGCGGCCCTGGACTGCGGCGTCTGCCACGCTCGTGACGGCCGCCTCGCCGCCCTCGGCGGTTTCTACCTGCCGGGGCGCGACCGCGGCGTCTGGGTGGAGCGTCTCGGCTGGGGCCTGGTGGTCCTGGTGCTCGTCGCCAGCCTGGGGCACGCGGGCGTGCGGCTCTGGACCCGGGGCCGGCGCGGGAGGCAGGCATGACGCGGGCGATGATCTACACGCGGTTCGAGCGGTTCTGGCACTGGAGC
>NZ_WNXE01000037.1:0-5484 GCF_010993615.1 Arhodomonas sp. KWT
GTCCTCCGCCTCCGGGCCGCGCAGCAGGTGGAACTCGATGAACCCCGGCACCTCCTGGAGGTGGGAGTCGCGCTCGCGCCAGATGCGCTCGAACTCCTCCTCATGACCGTGGCGCACCTTGAACCGGTTCATTGCGATGAACATGACGACCTCCATGGTCAGCAACGGGTGTTGTTGGGGACACAGCGTAACCGCTCACGCCGGCCGCACGAACGGCCGGCCGCTGGCGGCGTCGAGGTGCACGCGCACCCGCACGCCGAAGACCTCGCGCATCAGCGCCCTGTCCAGCACCGCCGACGGCGCGCCGGCGGCAATCACGGTGCCACCGGCGAGCACCACCAGCCGGTCCGCACAGGCGGCGGCCAGGTTCGGGTCGTGGAGCACTGCGAGGACACCGCCGCCCCGGCGCGCGAGCCGCCGCGCCAGGGCCACGATGCGCTGCTGATGACCGATGTCCAGGTTGTTGGTGGGCTCGTCCAGCAGCAGGTAGCGCCCGCCGGGCTCGCCGCGGCCGGGCGCCGGCACGATCTGGGCGAGCACGCGGGCGAGCTGCACGCGCTGGCGCTCGCCGCCCGAGAGTCCCGGATAGGCGCGCCCGGCGAGGTGCGCCACGCCGGCCCGGCGCAGCGCCGCGTCAACGATGCGGACGTCGTCCGCCCGCCTGCCCATTCCCGCGTGGGGGCTGCGCCCGAGCGATACCACCTCGCGCACGGTCAGCGCAAAGCCGAGCGCCGGCGCCTGCGGGAGCACCGCCCGCCGGCGGGCCAGCGCCGTACGATGCCAGTCCTCCAGCGGCACGTCGTCCAGCGACACGGCCCCCCGGTCCGGCCGCAATGCCCCGGAGAGCACGCGCAGGAGGGTCGACTTGCCCGCCCCGTTCGGGCCGATCAACGCCACCGTCTCCCCCGGGGCGACGGCGATGTCCACCCCGGCGAGCAGCACCCGGCCGCCCCGGGCAACGCCGATCCCGCGCCCGCTCAGCACCAGCCGTCCTCACCGCCACGGCGGCGCATCAGCAGCCACAGGAAGAACGGCCCGCCGATGCAGCTGGTCACCACCCCGATGGGCAGCTCCGCGGGCAGCACCATGGTGCGGGCGAGCAGGTCGGCGGCGAGCACCAGGGCCGAACCGAGAACGGCGGAGAGCGGCAGCACCAGGCGATGACGCACGCCCACGCTCAGGCGCACGAGATGCGGCACGACCAGGCCGACGAAGCCGATCACCCCGGTCAGCGCCACCGCGGCCCCCACCGCCAGGGCACACAGGGCGATGATCCGGCGCTTGCAACGCTCGACCTCGAAGCCCAGGTGCAACGCCTCGGTCTCGCCCAGCAGCAGGGCGTCGAGCTCCCCGGCGAAGCGCATCAGCGCCAGCGCCGGCACCACGATGAACGCCAGTACCGGTGCCAACCGCGCCCAGGTGACCCCGCCAAGGCTGCCGAGCATCCAGAAGTTGAGGTCCCGCAGGGCCTGGTCGTCGCTGACGAACACCAACAGCCCGATCGCGGCGCCGGCGATGGCGTTCACCGCCACGCCGGCGAGGAGCAGGGTGGGGATGTCCGTGCGCCCCTCGGTGCTGGCGATGCGGTAGACCGCGAAGGTCACCGCCAGTCCACCGGCGAAGGCGGCCGCCGGCACCGCGAGCACCGGCGTCAGGAAGGGGAGTACCGCGGTGAGCGCAGCGGAGAAGACGATGGCGGTGGCCGCCGCCAGCCCGGCGCCGGTGGATACACCGATCAGCCCCGGGTCCGCCAGCGGATTGCGGAACAGCCCCTGCAGGGCCGCCCCGGCCAGCGCCAGCGCCGCGCCCACGGCCGTGCCCAGCACCACCCGGGGCAGACGGATCACGGTCACCACGGTCTCGTGCGCCGGCACCGCCGGCGCCACCGGCAGGCCGGCGCTCCGGGCGAGGATGGTCACGACCTCGTCCGCCGGAACGGCCACCGCACCCACGGACAGGCCGGCCAGGATGGTCGCGCCCCACAACGCGGCAAACACGGCAGCGATCGCGATGACCCGGCGCCGCTCCCGGGCATCCCCACCGGTGTCCGCGGCCGTGACCACCGCCGCCACCGTCAGCGGTCTCCGCCGGAGGACGCCGGATGCAGCCGCTCCGCCAGCCGTCCCGCGGCGGCCGGCGTGCGCGGCCCGAAGCCCAGTAGCAACAGCGCGTCCATGGACACGACGCGCCCCTGCCGGGCCGCCGGTGTCGCGCCCAGCACCGGATGCGCGCGCACCCCCTCGCGCCCCTCCAGCGCGTCCAGCGCACGGCGCGTGAGCAGCAGCCAGTCCGGGGAGGCGGCGATCACCGCCTCCGCGGACAGCGGCCGGAAACCGCTGTAGGCGGTAACGGCGCCCCTGCCGCCGGCCAGTCGGACGATGCCCTCGGCGGACGTCCCCCTCCCGGCGGCCATCAGGTTACCCGGGCCGGCGGCGATCAGGGTGAGCACCGTCGGGCGCGTCCTCGTATCGGCGACACGGCGGCGCAGGGCCGCGAAGTCCGCGGACAGCCGCGCAACCAGCCGCCGCCCGCGGCCTTCGACACCGAGGGCACCGGCTACAACACGCACCTTCTCCAGCACCCCGCCGGGACTCGACCGGTCGGGCACCCGGGTGACGGCGATGCCCGCCTCCCGCAGCTGTTCGAAGACCACCGGCGGCCCGGCATCGGCCATCGCGATCACCCGGTCCGGCGCCAGGGCGATGATGGGCTCGGCGGAGAGCCGCCGCATGTAGCCGACGTCCGGCAGCGTCGTCGCCTCGGGCGGATAGGTGCTGGTGCTGTCCACCGCGACCAGCGCGTCCATGCGATCGAGGGCGTGGACGATCTCGGTGACCGCCCCGCCGATGGCGACCACGCGTTCGGGCCGATCGGCGGCGCGCACGCCGCTGGCCGCGAGCACGGCAAGCACGGCGAGGACGCCCGCGGCCACCAGCACGGTGCGTCCGGGACGCCCGGGGCGTGGGTGCTGCGGTCGCTTCACCATGACAGCCGGTACCCCAGCGCGATCCTGACGTTGCGCCCGGGCTCGGCGGCACCGGTGTAGGTTCGCGAGTAGGCCTCGTCGAAGGCGTTATCGACGCCCAGACGGACCGTCAGCCCGCGCAGGGCCGGCCGTCGCGGCCGCCAGGTAGCGGAGAGGTCCACCACGGTGTAGCTGGCCCGCTCCTCGGACGGGTCGTCCACCTCGTCGAATTCCGCGGCATGGAGCAGCCGGGCACCGACGGTGGTATCCGTCGCCGGCAGCTCGTAGCGCGCGGACAGGCTCACCTGCGGCGGCGTGAGCACGCCGAGCTTCTCGCCGGTGCGCTCGTCCTCGCCGTCGATGCGCGAGAAGCCGAGGCTCGTACGCAGCCGGCCGACACGGTAGTGGGCCTCGATCTCGTCGCCCCACAACCGCGCCTCGGCGACGTTCACCGAGCGGGTGGTGCCGTCGCAGGCGCCGGGGACCGCGGGGTTGCAGTCCGCGAACGGCGATGGCTGGCGGACCTGGGTGTCGATGAAGTCGTCGCCGTGGATCTCGTAGTGGGAGAGCTTGATCCCGAAGCGGTCGCCGTCGACGAGGACGTCCGGGAACCGCAGTCCGCCACCGAACTCCCAGGTCTGCGTGCGCTGGGGCTCGAGGTCCGGGTTGCTCTCGAAGCGGTTGGTGATCGTGCCGAAGGGCGCCCCGAGGGGGATCTGGAAATGGGTACCGCTGGGATAGGCCTCACCGAGGGTGGGCGCGCGGAAGGCCTCGGCACGGTTGACGAACAGCATGGTCCCGCGGGTGGGCTTCCAGGTCAGGCCCAGCCGCGGCGAGACCGCGTCGTCGCTGAGGTCCTCGTCCACGTCGTCGGCGCTCGCCTTGAAGCGGTCGTAGCGCACGCCCGGTATCAGCAGCAGCTCGCCGGGCATGCCGCCGGGCGCACTCCAGCGCAACTCCGCCTGGGCAAACACCGCGGCAAAGTCGTACTCGGCGTCCGGCACGCCGGCGCGTTCGCCGCTGGCATCGCCCCCATCCTGGACGTCGCGGTAGCCCTCCACGCCGTAGGTGACGGTCGTCTCCGCCCCGGCGAACGCGGTCTGCGAGCTGTTGTCCAGGCGCAGACCGGTGGTATCCAGGTGGCGGCGCAGGCGCTCGCCCTCGGGACCGAGGCCGTCGTCGTCCAGGCGGCGCTCGTCCACCCGGGTCTCGTTGCGGTAGAGGCTGACGGCGAGATCGACCCAGGGATCGGACGGGTCGTCGTGGGCGTAGCGCAGCCGCGCGGTATCCGCGCGGATATCCTTGGCGACCGAGTTCTCGTCGCCGGCACCCTGGCCGTTGTTAGGCTCGCGGGCGTCGTTGTCGAAGCGCTGGAACGAGAGCTCGACCTCGCTGTCCTCGTCGGGCTGCCAGCGCCCCTTGGCGAGGCCGGAGACGATGTCGTCGTCGCTGTTGGTCAGCTCGTTGCCGTCACCCAGCTCGATGGTGCCGGAATCACGGCGGGTGATGCTGGCGAGCACGCCGAGATCGTCCCGCGGCCGGCCATAGGCGGTAACCCCGGCGTGGCGCTCGTGATTCACGCCCTGGTAGCCGCCGCGCAGCCATATCCCGGCATGCTCGTCCGGGGCGAGCAGGTCCTCGGCGCGCAGGGTCCGCAGGGCGATGACACCCCCGGTCGCGCCGCTGCCGTACAGCGAGGAGGCCGGGCCGCGAACGACCTCGACCTCGCGCAGCAGCGAGGGGTCGACGAAGAACCGGCCGTCGTGGCCGGAGAGGAAATTCTGGCGGGCGCCATCCAGGGTCACCACCACGTCCGCCCCGGCGAGCCCACGGATGCTGGGCACCTCGCCGGTACGCCGGGGCCCGCCGGTGAACTCGACCCCCGGCAGATCGCCGAGGATGTCGTCCGGCGTCGACGGCTGGCGCTCACGGATCGTCCCGGAATCCACCACGCTCACCATCCCCGGATAGTCAAAGGCCTCGATGGGCGTACGCATCGCGGTCACCGAGATGTAATCCAGCTCCAGCGGGGGCGCCACATCGTCACTATCCGCCGCCGCTGCGGCCGCCGTGAGCGCGAGCATGACCGCCGCACCGGTTCCCGTTTTCGTCCAGCCGTGCATAACCTGTCTCCCGATCAGGTTCCGCGGTCCTGGCTGGCGGCCACGGGGACGCGGCACTGGCTGGCTCGGACTCGAGTGGGTTGTCCTCCCCCGCGGGGTGCGGGGTCATTTCGTCAGGATCAGCTTGTCGCTGTTGGTGCGCCGCAGGCGGTATTCCTGCCGCCCGTGCACGATGATGGCCTCGCCGGCGCTGCCGAGCAGGCAGCGTGCGTCGATCCGGCGCGGGCCGCCGCCCCGGTCGCCGCGCGGTGGCGTCCGCGGCAGGGCCTCGTCGTCGCCCGTACCCGACATCCTCCTCCCTCCCCGTGAAGGCCTCGATCGAATGGCACAAGGCTATAGCGCGATCGGCAAAAACGCAAACGAGAATTGTTAGCGTATACCGGTGTTATTATTGCA
>NZ_WNXE01000037.1:5582-9441 GCF_010993615.1 Arhodomonas sp. KWT
ACTCGCTTCTCATTCGCGATTAAAGTCAGGGCACTCGCACCAACGGAGATGAGCGATGTCCAGCGATACGGTGGGACGGACAGCGGACCTGGAACCGCTCGAGCAATACCTGCTGCGCGCGTTCCGCAGCGCGGCCTGCGCCCTGCAGTACGAGCCGGACGCGCTGGCCCGGGCGGTGGACGCGGAACTCGGCAACGCGCCGGCCCCGGCCGACGGCGACATCATGCGCCGGCACTTCCGTGCACTGATGGCGACCATCGCCCGTTACGGCCGGCGCACGATCCGCTTCCACGCGACGCCCTGCCCGTGTCTGGGCGCGGACGAGGCGGCGTTCCTGCGCCTGCACGGACGGATGTCCTCCGGCAGTGAGGCGAACGCCATCGCCCACCACCTCGTCGAGGCCGAGGCGGTACCGACGCTGCTGCAGCACGCCTCGGTGATTGCCCTGTACTGCGCCCAGGCGAGGCCGGAGCGGGGGCGGACGACCGCGAAACACCGGTGCCGCAGCCGGCGGCAGCGCACCCGCACCGCCGCCGGAGAACGCCTGCACTAGGCGGACGAGGACGCCCCCGCCTCTTCTGCGACGTCGGAACCGTCCGCGGCCTGACGCGGCGGCAGTGCCGGCACGGTAACCGCGGGCCGGCCGAGGCCCGCATCCATGGCCCGGTGCCAGGCACGCCGGGCAAGCTCCGGCTCGCCGAGCTGCTGGTAGAGGTCACCGAGAAGGCGGTGCGTGAGCGCGTCGTCGTCACGGGCGGCGGCCGCCTCCAGACAGCTCCGCGCCCGGCCCCACAGACCGCCGCGCAATGCCTGCAGCCCGGCGGTACGCAGCAGGACGGGATCGTCCGGGCGATGGTTCAGCCAGCGCTCCGCCTGGGCGAAGCCCTGGTCGCCGGGCACCTCCTCGAGCTCCCCCCAGGCCGTGACCAGGCGGTCGTCCCAGTCGTGACGCAGCCAGCCCTTGAGCAGCTCGGCAGCGGCGGCCGACTCCCCGGAGCGGATCAGGCAACGCGCGTAGTGGGCACGCAGCGCCGGGTCACGACGCTCGGCCCGGGTGAGGCCCTGCCAGATGGACGCCAGGCTCTGTTCCGCCCCCGGGGCCACCGCGTCATCCAGCCGTTCCGTGGCCAGGCGCGTCTCCAGCGCGTCCAGCTCGTCGGCGGGCAGGGCCTGGTGGCGACGCAGCTGGGGCAGCAGCTCGCGGGCGCGCTCCCAGTCCTCCAGCTCGGTGGCGCAGCGGTAGAGCAGTGCCAGGACCTGGCGGTTGCCCGGCGCGCGCTCGTGGAGCCAGGACAGCGTCGCGAGGGCCTGTTCGCGCTGGCGGGCGTCTAGCTGGAGCCGGGCCTGAACCAGGCCGACCGCGACCTCGGCGCCGGACTCGCTCTCGTCGGCCAGGCTGAGGAAGCGGTCGCGGGACTCGTTGTCACCCCGGCGATGGGCGGAGATGGCCGCGAGCAGGTAGTGGAACAACCCCAGCCCGTCCGCCTCGGCCTGGCGGGTGAGCATGCGCTCGGCCTGCTCGTAGTGGCCCTCGGCGAGCTGGATGAGGCCGTTGACCAGACGCTCGCGGCTGCGGTTGCGCCGCCGCCCCTGCACCCACCGGCGCATGCCGCGGGGCGTGGCGAACAGCCGCGCCAGCAGCGTCCAGACCAGCCCCAGGACGGCCCAGCCCACCAGCAGGATGCCGGCGAAGAGCACGAGGCTGGTCTGCACCGACCAGGCCCCGACCTTGATGATCACGAACCCCTGGTGGTCGCGCAGCCACAGCGCGGCGGCGATGCTCGCGAGCAGCAGCAGCAGGGCAACGAAGAGCTTGCGCATACGGCCTCCCTCAGTCGAACTCGCGCACCGGCGCGAGGACCGACTGGATGTCCGGCAGGGTCACGCGCACCGGCCGGTCGGCGAGCGCGTCCAGGCGGTCGAGGGCGTCGGCCACGGCCGCGTCGCCGTCATCGTAGTAGCGGCTCAGCCAGTCACGGGCGCGTTTCAGGGAGTCGCGGTAGAGGGCGCCATCGCCCCGGATGGCTGCGAGCCGAGCGCTCTCCAGCTGCAGCCGGAGGTTCTCGCGCAGGAAAAACCGCTCCCGGATCGGGCGCAGGGGCACCACCTCGCGCTCCGGCCCGGAGACCACCACGAGCTCGCCCATGGCCCCGCGGAACTCGCTCCAGGCGCGGCCGAGGGGACCGCGGGCACCCTCGCCACCGGCCTCCCCGCCATGGTCCGCCGCCTTCGCGGCAGGCAGGGGCTCGGCGCCGGCACGCAGGCGGAGACCATCGACACCGTCGGCGATGCCGGCCAGGGTGGATGCGATCCGGTCGGTCTTCGGTTCCGTCACGGCGAGGAGCCGGTCGATGGCCTGGCGGATCGCCTTACGTTCCGCGATCACCTCGCCGCCCAGGGCAGAGAGCATGCCGTCCGCCGCCTTGAGCGCACCGAGGGCGGCGTCGACGTCACGGTAGTAGCGCAGGCGATGGACGGCGACACGTGCGAGATAGGCGGCCTCGGAGCGCCGCCAGTCGTCCCGGTTGACCTGGGCGAGCTCGGCGACGCGGTCCATCTGCGCCTTGAGCTGGGACTGGGTCTCGGTCACGGCGTCCAGCGAGGCCTTGAGCTCGGCGAGGCGCTGGTCGCGCCCGGCGGTGCGCTCGTCCAGGCTCGACAGACGGCCCCGCAGCTCGGAGATGCGCTCGTCCAGGCCGTCGCTGCGTTGCTTCAGCGCCTGCTGGTCCACCAGCGACGCCTGCCTCGCCGCGAACGCCTGGTAACGCTGCCAGCCCCACCAGCCACCGAGGGCGACCGCGAGGACCGAGACGATGGCGAGCACCAGCGCCGCGACGGCCAGTCCGCGCAGACCGCCGCCACCGGCGCTGCCCCCGCTCGCGGCCTGCCGGGGCGCCCCGGTGGCCTCCGCCTCGCTGTCCTGTCGCTCCTCCCCCTGCACGGGCCGTTCCTGCTCGTTCTCTTCCGTCATGGATGACTCCCTGTGGATGCTTCGGCCGCCTGCCCGAGGGCCTCGATCAGGCCCTCGTCCCCGGGCCGGGCGGCGATCACCGGCACCTCGTGCACACCAAGCGCCCGCGCCCGTTCGGCCACGCGCTCGGAGACGGTGATCAGCCGGCTGCCGCAGGCGGCTTCCCAGCCTTCCGGGCCGACGAGCTCGCGCAGATGCGACAGCCCGGTGACGCTGGTAACGATAGTGTACTGCAGCCAGCCCGCGCGCCAGCCCGCCACCACCGGCGCCGGGTCCACGTCGGGCACCACGGCGCGGTAGACACCGAGGCGGGTCACGCGGACCCCGCGGGCAGCGAGGGTATCGGCGAGCAGCGCGCGACCGTGCTCGCCGGCAAGGATGACACAGTTGGAGCCCGCCGCCGGGTCGAACGCCGGGCTATCGAGCAGCGCGGCGGCCCCGCCGCCCTGCGCCGGGCTGGCGTCGACGGGCCAGCCGCGCCCCCGCAGGGCCCGCGCAGTGCCGGGCCCCACGGCGGCGACACGGGCGTTCGGCGGGCATACGACACCGTCACCACCGAAACGCTCCAGCAGCACCTCGACCCCGCCGGGACTGACGAACACCAGCCAGTCGGCGGCCTCCAGGGCCGCCGCGAGGGCCCGGGCGCTGTCGGGGTCGTCCACGGGCTCGATCTCGATGGTGGGCAGCGGGGCCACCGTGGCCCCCAGCGCCCGTAGCCGATCGATAAGCGCGTCGGCCTGCGACCGGGGGCGCGTGACCACGACCCCGATGCCGGCCAGCGTCCGGCTCATCGGCCCTCCGCCTCCGCCAGCAGTGCCCCGGCCCCCTGGGCCAGCAGGTCGTCGGCCACGCGCTGGCCGAGCGCCGCCGCCTCGCCGCGGGGCGCCC
>NZ_WNXE01000037.1:9538-20151 GCF_010993615.1 Arhodomonas sp. KWT
CGGCCGGCGGATGCGTTCGGTGAGCCCGAGGCGGCGCAGCCCGGAGGCCGCGAGGACGATGGCGTCGAACTCACCGGCATCGAGCTTGCCGAGCCGGGTCTGGACGTTGCCGCGCAGCGGCGAGACCCGCAGGTCCGGGCGCCGCCAGCGCAGCTGGCACTCCCGGCGCAGGCTTGCGGTGCCGACGTGGGCGCCCCGGGGGAGCTCGTCGACCCCGGCGTGGTGGTTGGAGACGAAGGCATCGAAGGGGTCGTCGCGCTCGAGGATCACCGGCAGGTGCATACCCTCGGGCAGCTCCGCGGGGACATCCTTCATGGAATGCACGGCGATATCGGCGCGCCCCTCGAACATGCCCCGTTCGAGCTCCTTGACGAACAGCGCCTTGCCGCCGATGGCGGCTAGCGTCCTGTCCTGGATCTCGTCGCCCCGGGTGCTCATGCCCACGAGCTCGACCTCG
The DNA here is from genome assembly GCF_010993615.1 of Arhodomonas sp. KWT. NCBI lineage: Bacteria > Pseudomonadati > Pseudomonadota > Gammaproteobacteria > Chromatiales > Ectothiorhodospiraceae > Arhodomonas > Arhodomonas sp. KWT. The sequence continues at coordinate 9,996 of NZ_WNXE01000037.1, forward strand.
AGCCCGGGATGGAGACGGCGGAGGGCGTCGGCAACGTGTTCCGCCTGCCACAGCGCCAGGGCACTGCGACGGGTGGCGATACGGACCCGGTCGCGGGGCATGGTACGGCCTCTCGGGTAGCCTGCGTGGCCGTACAGGATGCCACGACCCGCGGGGTCAACTCACGCGCGCCGACCTCAGCAGGCTGCGGACGTGGGGCAGATGCCGCCGGCTGACCTCGAGACGGTCGTCGGTGCCTTCGAGCACGGCGTAGGTCCGCCCGTCGCCGCCCCGCTCCAGGCCGACGAGACGGTCCCGGGCCACCAGCGCCTTGCGGTGGATGCGTACGAACCGGTTGCCGAACTCGTCCTCGAGCTTGCGCAGCGAGTCCTCGATGAGGTCCTCGCCGCGGGCATGCTTGACGGTGACGTACTTCTGGTCGGCCATGAAGTAGCGCACGCTGTCCACCGGCACGAGCTCGATACCGGAGCGCCGGCGGCAGAGGATGTGCTCACGGCCGTCGGTCTCGGGCACCTGCAACGCCTCGAGCTGCGCTCGGTTGAGCCGGCGGGCCTTGGCCAGCGCGGCGGCGAGCCGCTCGGAGCGCAGGGGCTTCAACAGGTAGTCGATGGCCGCCGTCTCGAACGCCTGCAGGGCGTGATCCCCGTGGGCGGTGGTGAAGATGATCGCCGGCGGCTGGGACGACTGGCTCAGGCGGGCCGCCACCTCCAGTCCGTTGGGTCCCGGCATGCGTATGTCCAGGAGCACGACGTCGGGACGGACGCGTTCGGTGAGCACCAGCGCCTCCTCGCCGTCCGCGGCCTCGCCGACCACCTCGCAGTCGCCGAGCTCCGCGATCATCCCCGCCAGCCGCTGGCGGGCCGGGGCCTCGTCATCAACGATGAGTATCTTCATCGGCCACCCCTCGCCAGTAGGGAAACCGCACTGTGACATGATAGACGCCATCGTGGCCGTTGGCCTCCAGGCGTCCCTCATGGCCGAAAGCGAGCGCCAGGCGCTCGCGCACGTTCTCCTGCGCCATGCCGAAGCCCGTGCTGCGCCCCGGACGCTCCGGGGCCGGGTTGATCAGCGCGATCTCCAGCATGTCCGCATCACGCCGTCCGCTCACTGTCAGGGTCCCTCCGTTACGCCGGGGCTCAATCCCATAGTAGACCGCATTCTCGAACAGCGGCTGCAACGTGAGCGGCGGGATCAGGGCGTGACGGGGCAGCGCGTCCACGTCCCAGGCCACGGACAGCCGCTCGCCGAGGCGCTCGCGCTCCATGCGCAGATAGCCCTGGGCGAGGGTCAGCTCGTCGGCCAGCGGCACCAGCCGGTCGCCGCCGGCGAGGCTCGCGCGGAACAGGTCGGCGAGATCCTCGACCAGGCGCTCGGCCCGGGACGGCGCCACCGGGATCATGGAGGCGATGGTATTCAGACTGTTGAACAGGAAGTGCGGGCGGATGCGGGCCTGGAGCGCCTCGTTGCGCGCCTCGGCGGCAGCGCGCATGCGCCGGCGCCACTCGTGCTGGACGTAGAGATAGCGCAGCACCACCGCCGCGACGATGGCGGCCACGGCCAGCACCCGTGCCAGGAACAGGGGATGTCCCGCCGTCACCGGCGCCGCCAGCCACCAGGCCCCCTCGGCGACCGCGGCGGTCACCGCGAGCACCAGCATATAGCTCGCAATCGCGGCCTGCGGGCCCGACAACCGCGCGAGGCGGGGACGCAGATAGCACAGCAGCGCCGAGCTCCCCAGCGCGATCCACTGCACCAGCAACGAGATCAGCCCCAGGGATTGCCAGCCGCCGTCGGGCTGGACCAGCACCAGCACGAAGGCGAGCAGCTCGGCGGTCATCACCACCGTGAGCACGCTCGTTCTGGCACAGAAGTCCGGGAGAAAGCTTTCCCTCGCCGCCACAGTCTCCCCCAGTTGCCCGCGGCACGCCCTCCGTGCCGTGCACGTGGCGGCTCCAGCATGGCCATGGAACGGCGCCGGGCGCAAGCGCCGCGGCGCGTATCGCACCTGTCTGTCTAGTATACTCCGCCAACGCCTTAACCCACGCAGCAGAGGCCAGGGGCCACCATGACCGACAAGACCGCCAGCCAGCTCTGGACCGGGCGCTTCACCGAGGCCACCGATGCCTTCGTCGAGGCGTTCACCGCCTCCGAGCACTACGACCGCCGTCTCTACCGCCAGGACATCCGTGGCTCCAAGGCGCACGCGCGCATGCTCAACCGCGTCGGCGTGCTCTCCGACGGGGACACCCGCGCCATCGTCGAGGGCCTGGACGCCATCGGCGAGGAGATCGAGCGCGGCGAGTTCCCCTGGTCGCCGTCCCTCGAGGACGTGCACATGAACATCGAGGCGCGACTGACCGAGCGCATCGGCGACGCCGGCAAGCGTCTGCACACCGGGCGCTCGCGCAACGACCAGATCGCCACGGACGTGCGGTTGTGGCTGCGCGAGGCGATTGACGAGGCGGTCGCGCTGCTGCGCCGCTTCCAGTACGGGCTGGTGTCCCTCGCCGAGCAGGAGGCGGAGACCATCATGCCGGGCTTCACCCACCTGCAGGTGGCCCAGCCGATCACCTTCGGCCACCACATGCTCGCCTGGTACGAGATGCTGGTGCGCGACGAGGGCCGGCTGCGGGACTGCCGTGAGCGCGCCAACGTCATGCCCCTGGGCTCGGCCGCGCTCGCCGGGACCACCTTCCCCGTGGACCGCGCCATGACCTGCGCGGAGCTCGGCTTCGATACGCCCAGCCGCAACTCCCTGGACGCGGTCTCCGATCGCGACTTCGCCATCGAGTTCCTCTCCGCCGGCGCCACGATCATGACCCACCTCTCGCGCATGGCCGAGGAGCTGGTGCTGTGGACCTCGCCGATGTTCGACTTCATCGACCTGCCCGACCGCTACTGCACCGGCAGCTCGATCATGCCCCAGAAGAAGAACCCGGACGTCGCCGAGCTGGTCCGCGGCAAGACCGCCCGGGTCCACGGCGCGCTGCAGGCGATGCTCACCCTCATGAAGGGCCAGCCGCTCGCCTACAACCGTGACAACCAGGAGGACAAGGAGCCGCTGTTCGACGCCGCCGACACGGTGATCGCCAGCCTCCGGGCCTTCGCGGACATGGTCCCGAACCTCGCGGTCAAGCGCGACAACACCCGCGAGGCGGCCCGCCGGGGCTTCGCCACCGCCACCGACCTCGCCGACTACCTGGTGCGCCGCGGCGTGCCCTTCCGCGACGCCCACGAGATCGTCGGGCGCGCCGTGCGCCACGGCGTCGAGAGCGGGCGGGACCTCGCGGAGATGTCCCTGGGGGAGCTGCAGGGCTTCTCCGATGCCATCGGCGAGGACGTCTTCGAGGTCCTCACCCTGGAGGGATCGGTGGCCGCGCGGGACCACACCGGCGGCACCGCTCCCGCGCAGGTCCGCGCCCAGGTGGCCGCGGCCCGGCAGCGGCTCGGGGAAAAGGCCGGCTGAGCACCGCCTCAGCCGGAGGCCAGCAGCCGCTGCAGGTCGGCGGTGATCGCCTCGACGGAGTCGCTGGGCACACCGCCGGCGTCGTTCGCCGTGATCCGCAGCCGCGCCGTACCGTCACGGTCGAAGACGAACACCGAGCCGTTGTGGCTGACCGGGTAGTTGCCCTCCGCGTCCGGCTCGCCGTAGGAGAACGTGGTGTAGTAGCGCGCCGCCAGCTCGCGGAGCCGGCCCGTCCCGGCGGTCAGGCCGATGAAGCCCTCGCCGAAGGCGGACGTGTAGCGCGCCAGGCGCTGCGGCGAATCCCGCCTCGGGTCGACGCTGACGAACAGGACGCGCGTGTCCTCGCGCTGCGCCGGCGTCAGCCGCTGCATCACGCGGCTCAGGCGCGCCAGTGTGCCCGGACAGACGTCCGGGCACGAGGTATAGCCAAAGAAGAGCAGGACGATCCTGCCGGCCATGTCGTCTTCCGTGATCACGCTGCCCGACTCGCCGGTGAGACGGAACTGCAACGCCGGGAACTGGCCGCGGATATCGCTGGTCCGCCATTCCGGCTCGCTGCAGGCCGCCAGAACGACGGCCAGGGCGATGATGGCGGTGAGTACGTGCAGCCGCGCCCCCCACGTCGTCACTGCCCTCCCGCCGGTGCGGCGTGCATGACGGCGGCGGGGACGGATTAAGCGGCGAATCCTCATGTCCATGGTCTCCTGTTCCAGAGGGCCTGCTGGATACGACGCCCGGCCTTGTCAGTGCGTGGAGGTCGGGCCGCGCTCGCTGCGATACCAGTAGGCCAGCACGATGACCGTGCCGAGCACGCTCATCATGGCCGCCGGTATCCAGGTGAAAATGCCGCCCAGCACCCGGTCCGTGGTGGCGTCGATCGGCCAGGGCGAACCGCAGACCTCGTAGTAGTCGTAGATGCCGCCACCCTCGATGACGATGTATGCGCCCAACCAGATCTGGGGGAAGGCGACCGCCGCGAGCATCAGGCAGCGCTTGCCGAAGCCGATGGCGTAATGCCCCGGCCCGGGCGGGCGCGGGTCGAGGGCGAGCCACCAGAACAGCAGCCCGTCGATGGCCATGCTCCAGTTCATGACCGTGTAGAGCTCGCGGCTGAGCATGGCGTTGTAGTGCACTGCCGGGGTCAGCCAGAGATAGATCAGCCCGACGAACAGCAGCGAGGCCACCAGCGGATGCTGGACGAAGCGGTAGACGCCCTGCACCGGGGCACTGCGCCACGCCGGTGCGATCACGCGGTCACGGACCGGTGCCGGCATCCCCGCCGCCAGCACCGGCAACGGGTTGGCGAGCACGATGAGGATCGCGGCGATATGGTGGAGCACCAGGTGCTGGAGGCGGTGGATGAAGAACACGTACTGGGCAAAGTAGTCGAAGCGGGTCTGGGTGACGGCGTACATCGCCCCCAGGCCGACCAGGAAGGCCGCCGCCCGGACGACCCCCGGCCGTGCCCCGCATGCAATACCGCGGAGATAGAGGAGCAGGGCGACGGCCACCGCGAGGCTCACCATCGGCTGCCACTCGTAGGGCCGGAGAAACCCCGCCACCCCGGCCAGCACGCTTAACCCGTCGCCTGTCATCGCCGCACCGCGTAGTCGGCCAGCATCAGCGCGGGATGCGCCGCGGCGGCGTTGCGGGCGCCGCCGTGCATGGCCACGCGCAGCGGACGGATACGCTCGCGGAACGTCCGCAACCGCTCCCCTGTGAGCCGGCGACGGGGCGGCAGGTCCAGCGCCCGCGGGTCCACCGGCTCGCCGCCGCGCAGGACCTCGTAGTGCAGGTTCGGACCGGTGGCGGTGCCGGTGGCCCCGACGTAGCCGATGACCTCGCCCTGGCGGACCCGATCGCCGTCACCGATCCCGTCGGCGAAGGCGGACAGGTGGGCATAGGCCGTCTGCAGGCGGTTGTCGTGGCGGATACGCACGTAGTTGCCGTAGCTGCTGAACGGCCCGGCGCGGACGACACGCCCATCGCCCGCCGCACGGACCGCGGTGCCCCGTGGCGCGGCGAAGTCCAGGCCCTCGTGCATGCGGGTGTAGCCGAGGACCGGGTGATCCCGCCGGCCGAACAGCGAGGACAGGCGCGCGCCCTTCACCGGCGTGCGCAGCAGCGACGTCGCGACGCTGGCACCGTCGGCGGTGTAGAAACCGTCCCGCCCGCCGTCGGTCCCGCCACCGGGCCGGAACACGGCGAGCTCTCCGCCAGCCTGGCCGATGCGTGCGGCCAGAAGGCGTCCGTCATGGCTTGCCGCACTGTCCTCGTGGACAAAGCGCTCGTAGACGACGGCGAACTCGTCGCCCCGACGCAGGTCCCGCTGGAAGTCGATACGGCCACTGAGACGGCGGTAGGCGGCGATCAGGACCGCCTCCGGTATCCCCGCGCGCATCGCCGCCGGGTACAGCCCGCCGTCGACCCGCATGCGCACGGTGCGCGTGGTCCGCCGGTGCGCCACCCGTCGCTCCCGGGCCTCGAGCCCGCCACCGTCCGTCCGCGAGACGAGCACGCGCGTGTCCGCGTCGGTGCGGATACTCAGCCGGCGTAGGCGCGGTCCCCCACCGTCTTCGTCGAGGACGTGAACCAGTGTCTGGCCCGGGCGTAGCGCGCCGGCGTCCATCACCCCGGAGAGCGCTTGCACGACCCGCATCGCCTCGGCGGCGTCCAGGTCCAGCTCGTTGCCCAACAGCCCGAGCAGGGTGTCGCCGGCGCGCACGGTCAGCCGCCCGGGTGGTGAACCGGGCGGCACCGCCTCCGGGTCGGCACCGGCACGCGCCGCCGGTGCGGGTGTCACGTCGGAAGCATCCCCGCCGGCACTCGCGTGTGTGGCCTGCGGAAAGGGCAGGACCGCCGCCCCCGCGGCGAGCACCGCGGCGGTCAGCAGGAAACGGTTTCGCAGCTGCATGGTGTGACTCCTCGGCCGCCCCCGAACACCAGGCACAGGGCTTCGGAAGCGGTGGTAAACAGGGGGTTGCCGCGCACGGTCCGCCGGCGCGTGAACGGCGGCCGCCGTGGTCGGCACAACGCCCGTCCTCCGGGGAAAACCGGCCGGACGGCGGGGAGCTGGACTCAGGTGGTCGGGGGCGGTGTTACCGGCGCCCGGTCCACGCTGGTGAGGCGCAGACCGGGGCGGGCAAGGGGCGATTCGGAGCGGGCGTGCATGGGCAGGGGGCAGGCCGGTGCCAGTGCCGGCAGGTGCGCCGGAAGATGGCACTCATGCATCCCGGGCGCGGCGACCGGCTGATCACCGTCCGCGGAATCCGGCGTCGCCGCTGCGACAGGCGCGTCGGCGTGGGCGGCGATCTCGGCGCCGGCCTCCGCCGTGTGGGCGACGACGGAGAACGCGACGAGCAGGATCAGGATGCGGGCGATGCACTTCATGGGTCCGCAAGCCTATGACGGCAGCGTCCTCTCGTCCACACATCCCACGGCCAGGGTGAACACCCCACCGTAGTAGTAGCGGTGGTAAACCGGCGTGAGACGGGCGAGCAGCGCCTGGTCCACCCGTCGGGTGATCTGCTCCGGACGCACACCGAAGACACGGTTGAGCGCGACCCCGGCGCGGACCAGCCAGGCCGGCCAGCCCTCCGGGGCCTGCATCTCCAGCGCCCCGAACCGGCCGCCCGGCCGAAGCCATCCGGCAGCACGGTCGATCACCACCGGGTAATCACCGCTCATGCCCAGGGTCAGGGCCGCGCACACCGCGTCCACGGACCGCCCCGGCCCCGCCCACTGCAGGAAATCCGCCTGCACCAGCGAGACATTGTCGAGTCCGAGAGCGTCGGCACGCCTGCGGGCCCGCTCGAGCATGCCGGCGCTGACGTCCACGCCGATGATCCGCCCCGCCGGGCCCACGGCCCGGGCGAGCCGGGGCAGGTTACGCCCGGTACCGCAGCCGAGGTCGACCACCGTGTCCCCCGGAGCCAGGGCCAGGCCGTCCACCAGCGCGGCCCGGTAACGCCCGAGCCGCACCCCCATGGGCACGAACAGCCACAGCAGCGGGTCGTAGTACCCGGCGATACGGGTGTAGACCTGCCGGGCAAAGGCGCCGTCCGCGGACAGGCGGGACACGCTCCCGGGCCTCAGCCGGCGGGCGCCGCGTCCCAGGATCGCCGTGCGTCGCCGAGCACCCGCACCGCCGAGCGCAGGAACAGCAGCGCGACCGCCGTGCCCACCAGGATGTCGGGCCACGGGCTGGCGGTGAGCGCCACCGCGCCGGCGGCGACGAGCACGCCGACGTTGGCGACGATGTCGTTGCGTGAGCACACCCACGCCGAGCTCATGTTCACGTCATCGCCGCGATGGCGGGTCAGCACCACCAGGCAGGCGGCGTTGGCGAGCAGCACCAGCACGCCGATACCGGCCATCAGCCCGGAGGCCGGCGCAACGCCCCACAGGGCCTTGGCACCGGCCTCCAGCAGCACGGCGATCCCGAAGGCCGCCATGATTCCGCCCTTCAGCCCCGCCGACGCGGCCTTCCAGCGTGCCCCGCGAGCCACGGCCACGAGGCTGAAGCCGTACACCAGCGCGTCCCCGAGCATGTCCAGCGAATCGCCGAGCAGCGCGGTGGATCCGGCGACCCAGCCGGCGCCGAACTCCACCACGAACATCACCGCGTTGATCACCAGAACGACCCAGAGCATGCGCGCCTGACGCTCCGCCAGGGCGCTTGCCGCGCAGTCGTCGTCGTGACAGCAACCGGCCATCGCACACCTCACTCGTCATCGATCCTGACCGGTACGGTAATCCTTATAGTGACTACAAGGTAAAGCTTTCACCCCCGCGCCGGGCATTGACGGAGCAGGCCACACGGGCATAGCTTATATTGCAGCGCAGCACAGGGAAGACCGCGAGGCCGTTCCCCGCCGGGGCCCGGTGGCCCCGCGACGCGGCGTGCTGCCAGGGAGGCGACAGTGTCCCGTGAAGACCCTTCCGATACCGGCCGCCCGGCCGCCGAGACCGCGGCGGAGGCACCCCCGGAAACCGACCTGGACCGGGGCCTCACCGAGGCCGAGGCGCAGGAGCGGCTCGCGCGCTACGGCGAAAACACCCTTGCCGAGAACGGCCACAGCGTCCTCGGCCAGCTGCTTTCCTACCTCTGGGGCCCGATCCCCTGGATGATCGAGGCGGCGGCCATCCTCTCCGCCGCGGTGGGCCACTGGGCCGACCTCGCCGTGATCCTCACCATGCTCGTGGTCAACGCCGGCGTGGGCTTCTGGCAGGAGCACAAGGCGGACTCCGCCATCGACAGGCTCCGCGAACGCCTGGCGCTCAACGCCCACGTCCTGCGCGACGGTCAGTGGCGCACGGTGCCGGCGCGAACGCTGGTGCCCGGCGACGTCATCGCGGTGCGCATGGGCAACGTCATCCCCGCCGACCTGCGTCTGTGCCGGGGTGAGTACCTGAGCGTGGACGAGTCGGCGCTCACCGGCGAGTCCCTGCCGGTGGACAAGCAGGCCGGCGACACCGCCTACTCCGGCTCCTCCGCCAAGCAGGGTGAGATGACCGGCGTCGTGACGGCCACCGGCATGGACACCTATTTCGGCCGCACCGCCCAGCTGGTCCAGGCCGGCAGCGGGCGCTCCCACTTCCAGCGCGCGGTGCTGCGCATCGGCAACTTCCTGATCTTCGGCACGCTGGGACTGGTCGCGCTGATCGTGGTGGTCTCGCTGTTCCGCCACGCCCCGGCGCTGGAGACCATCCGCTTCGTGCTCATCCTCACCGTCGCCGCCATCCCGGTCGCCCTGCCGGCGGTGCTGTCGGTGACCATGGCCATCGGCGCCGAGCGCCTGGCGCGGATGAAAGCCATCGTCTCGCGGCTGGTGGCCATCGAGGAGATGGCCGGCATGGACGTGCTGTGCGCCGACAAGACCGGCACGCTCACCTGCAACCAGCTCACCGTCGGCGAGATCGCCCCGTTCGGGGACGCCGACGAGGCCGCGGTGCTGCTCGCCGCGGCACTGACCGCCGAGCGCGACGAGAGCGAGGAACCGGACGCCATCGACACCGCCATCCTCGCCGCCCTCTCCGACGCCTCCGCCCTGGACGCCTACCGGGTCACCGGTTTCGTGCCGTTCGACCCGGTGAGCAAACACAGCGAGGCCACCGCCGAGCGCGACGGCGAGCGCGTCCGCTTCGCCAAGGGCGCCCCGCAGGTGGTGCTCGGCATGTGCGATGTGGACGATGACCTCGCACGGCAGGTGAGCGAGGCCACCGACCGCTTCGCCGCCGACGGCTACCGCACCCTCGGCGTGGCGCGCAACGACGGCGGGGCGTGGACGTTCCTCGGCCTGATCCCCCTCTACGACCCGCCGCGGGAGGACTCCGGCGCGGTGATCGGGCGCCTCCACGACATGGGCATCCGGGTGCGCATGCTCACCGGCGATCACCTCGCCATCGCCCGGCAGATCGCCACGCGCCTCGGACTCGGCAAGCGCATCGTCTCCGCGCAGGAGCGCTTCGCCGACGGCCGCACCCCCGACAACGAGCAGATCGAGGCCACCGACGGCTTCGCCCAGGTGCTGCCGGAGCACAAGCACGCCATCGTCTCCTCGCTGCAGTCCGCCGACCACATCGTCGGCATGACCGGCGACGGCGTGAACGACGCCCCCGCGCTGCGCCGCGCGGACGTGGGCATCGCGGTCAGCGGCGCCACCGATGCCGCCCGCGCCGCCGCGGATC
>NZ_WNXE01000037.1:20248-24442 GCF_010993615.1 Arhodomonas sp. KWT
CCTGGTCCTCACCGAGGCCGGTCTGTCGGTAATCGCCACCGCGGTGGAGGAGGCCCGGCGCATCTTCCGGCGGATGAACAGCTACGCCACCTTCCGCATCGCCGAGACCATCCGGGTGCTGCTGTTCATCGCCCTGAGCATCGTCGTCTTCGACGTCTACCCCGTGACCGCGATCATGATCGTGCTGCTCGCCCTGCTCAACGACGTGCCCATCATGATGATCGCCTACGACAACGCCCCGGTGGCCGATCACCCGAGGCGCTGGGACATGACCCGCACGCTCTGCGAGGCGTCGCTGATCGGCGCCCTCGGGGTGATCGCGACCTTCATCCTCTACTGGCTCGGGCGCCACCCGCTGGGGCTGGACGGCGACACGCTGCAGACGCTGATCTTCCTCAAGCTGCTGGTCGCCGGGCACATGACACTGTTCATCACCCGCTCGGACGGGCCGTTCTGGCAGCGCCCGTGGCCGAGCTGGCAGCTGTTCGTGACCCTCGAGGCGACCCAGGTCCTGGGCACGCTGGCGGCGCTGTTCGGCTGGTTCATCACGCCGCTGGACTGGCGCCTGGTGGTGCTGGTGTGGGCCTTCTCGTTCGCGGAGTTCCTGGTCAACGACACGGCCAAGGTCCTGCTCGGGCGGCTGATGCGCTACGGCGCGGGCTACCAGAACCGCCACCTGCGGCGGTTCGAGTCGAGCATGCACGGCCACTGAGCCCCGGCGGCGCCCCCGGGCGCGCCGGCAACCCACGCTGCGGGGTGAACGGCAATGAGCCATTGCGGTGACGAGACCACGACAACGGACGACGACGGCCTGCTGAGGGGGTACACCTTCGAGGAGCTGAAGGTCGACCAGACCGCGAGCCTGGTACGCCAGCTCACCGAACGCGACATCGCGGCATTCGCCGCCATCTCGGGGGACGTGAACCCGCTCAACGTGGACCGCCGCTTCGCCCAGGAGCACGTCTTCCACACCCTGATCGGCCATGGCATGTGGGCCGGCGCGCTGATCTCCAACGTCCTCGGCACCCACCTCCCGGGGCCGGGCACCATCTACGCCCGTCAGACCTTCGACTTCGTCCGCCCCATCGCCCTGGGCACCACGGTGACCGTCACCGTGCGCGTCGCCGAGAAGCACGCCGACAGCGGCCGCGTGGTCATGGAGTGCCTGTGCCTGGACGGGGACGGCAACGTGCTGGTGAGCAGCACCGCCGAGGTCCTGCCGCCGCAGGAGGAGGTCCGGCGCGAGCGCACCGCGCTGCCGGACGTGGAGGTCCTCGACCACGGCGACCGCCTGCGGCGGCTGATCGAGTCGGCGCGGGCGTTGCCCCCGCTGCACATGGCGGTGGTCCACCCGGTGGACGACGCGTCGCTGCTCGGCGCCGTACGCGCCGCCGAGGCCGGCCTGATCGTCCCGGTGCTGGTCGGCCCCGAGGCGGATATCCGCGCCGCCGCCGGGCGCGCCGGGCTCGCCATCGACGACTACCGCATCGTCCCCGCCGGCGACGGCCGCGAGTCCGCCAACCGCGCGGTGGAACTGGTCCACACCGGCGAGGCGGACGCGCTCATGAAGGGCATGCTCCACACCGACGAGCTCATGGGCGCGGTGGTGGACACGGACACCGGCCTGCGCACGCGACGGCGGCTCAGCCACGTCTTCGTCATGGACATCCCCGGCTACGACCGCCCGCTGCTGATCACCGACGCCGCGATCAATATCGCCCCCTCGCTCACGGACAAGGTCGACATCGTGCAGAACGCCGTCGACCTCGCCCACGCCCTGGGCACCGAGGCACCGAAGGTGGCGATCCTCTGCGCTGTGGAGACGGTGAACCCGGCGATGCCGTGCACCGTCGACGCCAGCGTGCTCTGCAAGATGGCGGACCGCGGCCAGATCACCGGTGCGGTGCTCGACGGCCCGCTCGCCTTCGACAACGCCGTCGACGTCAACGCCGCGCGGACCAAGGGCATCCGCTCGCCGGTCGCCGGCCACGCGGACATCCTCCTCACCCCGGACCTGGAGGCCGGCAACATGCTTGCCAAGCAGCTCGAGTACATCTCCCACGCCGCCGCCGCCGGGGTGGTGCTCGGCGCGCAGGTGCCCATCGCGCTCACCAGCCGGGCGGACGACGAGCTCGCACGCATGGCCTCCTGCGCCACAGCAGCACTGATGCACGCCGCCGGCGGGGGCAACGGCCATGGGTGAGGGAGACGCCGTCCTCGTCCTCAACGCCGGCTCCTCCAGCGTAAAGTTCGCGCTCTACCACGTGGACGCCGGCGACGCCCTCAGCCGGGCGCTGCACGGCGAGCTGGCGGGCATCGGCGACGCCCCGCAATTCACCGCCGAGGACGCCGGGGGCGCCGCGGTCGATGCCCCGGCCCTGCCCGCCGACGGCGACGAGGGTTCGCTCATCGCCGGGCTGGTGGGCTGGCTCGACGACTACGTGGGCAGCGGGCGCAGCGTCCGCGCCGTCGGCCACCGGGTGGTCCACGGCGGCCCGCGGCACCATGCCCCGGTGCGGGTGGACGACGCCGAGCTCGACTACCTCACCTCGCTGGAACCCCTGGCCCCGCTGCACCAGCCCCACAACCTGGAGCCGGTACGCCAGCTCCGTGCCTCGCACCCGGACATGCCCCAGGTGGCGTGCTTCGACACCGCCTTCCACCGCAGCCAGCCCCGGTGGCCCAGTGGTTCGCCCTGCCGCGGCGCTACCGCGATCAGGGAGTGCTGCGCTACGGCTTCCACGGTCTGTCCTACGAGTACATCGCCGGCGCGCTGCCAGCCTACGACCCGGCGGCGGCCCGCGGGCGCGCGGTGGTCGCCCACCTCGGCCACGGCGCCAGCCTGTGCGCCCTCTCGGAGGGGCGCAGCGTGGCCACCACCATGGGCTTCACCGCCCTCGACGGCCTGCCCATGGGCCGGCGCTGCGGCGCCCTGGACCCCGGGGTCGTCCTCCACCTGATGCGCAGCGAGGGCCTGTCGGCGGACGCGATCGAGGACCTGCTCTACCGCCACAGCGGCCTCTACGGCGTCTCCGGCATCAGCGACGACATGCACGCGCTGCTCGACAGCGATGCGCCCGCCGCCGCCGAGGCCGTGGCGCTGTTCGTCTACCGCACGGTGCGCGAGATCGGCTCGCTCGCCGCCGCCCTCGGCGGACTCGACGCCGTGGTGTTCACCGCCGGCATCGGCGAGCACGCCGCCGCCATCCGCGAGCGCGTCAGCGCCGGCCTGGAATGGCTCGGCGCGCGCCTCGACCACGACGCCAACACCCGCGGCGGACCATGCATCAGCACCGCGGACAGCACCCCGGCGCTGTGGGTCATCCCCACCGACGAGGAGCGCATGATCGCCGAACACACGCTCGCACTGCTGCGCCGTCACGCCTGAGGCGTGCGGCCTTTCACCAACGGAGCCACAGGAGTACTCACCCATGGAGATCAAAGGCAGGACGGTGGTGATCACCGGCGCGGGCCGCGGCCTGGGCCGGACGACGGCACAGACGCTGGCGGACCGCGGCGCCCGCCTGGCGCTGGCAGACGTCAACGACGAGGGCCTGGCCGAGACCGCGCGGCTGTGCGAGGCGGCCGGCGCGGAGACCCGGGTCTATCACCTCGACGTCTCCGACGAGGCCGCGGTCGAGGAGACCTTCGCCGCCATCGCCCGTGACTTCGGCGCGCTGGATGCGCTGATCAACAACGCTGGCATCACCCGCGACGGCCTGCTGCTGAAGGCCCGCGAAGGCCAGGTCGAGAAGAAGATGAGCCTGGAGGACTGGAACACGGTGATCAACGTGGACCTTCGCGGCGTCTTCCTCTGCACCCGCGAGGCGGCGGAGCAGATGATCGGCCTCGGCAACGGCGGCGTGATCGCCAGCATCTCGAGCATCTCCCGGGCCGGCAACTTCGGGCAGACGAACTACTCCGCGGCCAAGGCCGGGATCGCCTCGATGACCGTCACCTGGGCCAAAGAGCTGGCGCGCCACGGCATCCGCGCCGCGGCCATCGCCCCGGGCTTCACGGAGACGCCGATGGTCGCCCAGATGCCCGAGAAGGCCCTGGACCGCATTCGCGCCCAGGTCCCCCTGGGCCGCCTCGCCCGGCCCGAGGAGATCGCCCACTCGGTGGTCTACGTGCTGGAGAACGACTACTTCAACGGCCGGGTGCTGGAGGTCGACGGCGGCCTGCGGCTGTAGC
>NZ_WNXE01000380.1:0-1737 GCF_010993615.1 Arhodomonas sp. KWT
CTGGTCGGGCGCGCCCTGCGCGCCGGCCACACCCTGTTCACGCCGGACTACGCCGACGACGGCCACGCCATGGCGGCGTTCGTCAACGCCGGCCTGCGCGCCAACCTGATCATTCCCCTCATCGGCAGTGAGGGCGCCATCGGGGCGCTGGCCCTGTCGTGGTTCCGGCCGGTGGACGGGCCACCGGAAACGGAGGCCGTCCTCCTCGCCGAGAAGGTCGCCGGCCAGATCGCCGTCGCCTGCCAGCGGCGGATGCTCGAGCACCGCCTGGAGGCGATGGTGCGCACCGACGAGCTCACCGGGCTGCTCAACCGGGCCGGCATGATGGAGCGGCTCAACCAGCGCCTGGCCGGCTACCACCGGGACGGCACACCCTTCGCCGTCGTCGTGATCGACATGGACGGATTCAAGACCGTCAACGACCGTCTCGGTCACGCCAGCGGTGACGCCGTGCTCTGCCACACCGCGGAACGGTTGCATGCGGTATGCCGGCGCAACGACGACATCGCACGCATGGGCGGCGACGAGTTCGTGATCCTCGCCGACGGCGCCCACGGGAGCGTGGCGCTGGATTCCCTGCTCGCCCGCATTGCCCGGACGCTGTCCGAGCCCGCCACCATGCCCCGGACCTTCCGCTGCACCGCGAGCATGGGCAGCGCCCTGTGCCCGGAGCACGGTGCGAGCCCGGAGGCCCTGCTCGGACGTGCGGACATGGCCATGTACCGCGCCAAATCCCGCGGCGGGGCGGAACTCCACCGTTTCGACGCGGCCATGGAGCGGGCCAGCCGGGAGCGGGAGTCGCTGGCGGAGGACCTCGCCCGGGCCCTCGAAGACGGCGAGCTCCGGGTGCACTACCAGGCGATCTTCGCCGCCCCCGGGGAGGTCCCGCCCGCCGCGGAGTGCCTGGTGCGCTGGCAGCATCCCACCCGCGGATTGCTGCCCGCCGCAGCCTTCATGCCGGCGGTGGAGGCCGGCAGCCGCCGGCTCGTGCGCGACATCGACCGCTGGGTACTCAACGCCGCGCTGTCCCAGATCCGCGACTGGCGCCGTCGCGGCATCCCCCACCCGACACTGCACGTCAACGTCTCCGCGCGGAATTTCATCGCCGGCGACTTCTCGGACCACCTCGCCCGCACCCTCGCCCTCTACCCCGAGGTGCCGCCGGAGACCCTGGTGCTGGAGCTCACCGAGACCTCGCTGA
Source organism: Arhodomonas sp. KWT (assembly GCF_010993615.1). Classification (NCBI taxonomy): domain Bacteria; kingdom Pseudomonadati; phylum Pseudomonadota; class Gammaproteobacteria; order Chromatiales; family Ectothiorhodospiraceae; genus Arhodomonas; species Arhodomonas sp. KWT. The sequence continues at coordinate 1,202 of NZ_WNXE01000380.1, forward strand.
TCGACAACATGAGCGCCGCCGCGGAGACCGCCGCGGCCTGCCGCCGCCTCAACGTGCGCCTGGCACTGGACGATTTCGGCACGGGTTACGCCTCGCTCACCTACCTCAAGCGCCTGTCCGTGGACATGGTCAAGATCGACGGCGACTTCGTCGGCGACATCTTCGATAACCCGAACTCCGACGCCATCCTCCGCGGCATTCTCGCCATGTCACGGGCCCTCGGGCTGGACACCGTGGTCGAGGGCGTGGAGACCGTGGCCCACGCCGACATCCTCCGCAGCCTCGGCTGCGACCTGCTCCAGGGCTTCGGGCTCGCCCGCCCCGTCCCTGTGGACGCACTGGTGCCCGAGCCGAGCTACGCCGGCGCCATGTAGCCCCCACCCACCCGAAAGGAGAAACACGATGCCCCGGATCACCGCGCTCGCCAGCCAGCCGCGTCAGACCGTCGCCGCCCGGATCGAGGACGCCACCACGGAAGGCCTCGACCTCTCCCTGTCGCTGCCGGAGACCGGCCGCCAGGCGGACGTCGCCGCGGC
>NZ_WNXE01000381.1:0-1729 GCF_010993615.1 Arhodomonas sp. KWT
CCCGCCGGCTACCTGGAGCTGCACGAGAGCACCGAGGACGGCGCCCGCCGCGAGGCCATGGAGGAGGCGAACGCCGCACTGGCACTCGACGGGCTGCTCGCGATCTACAACCTCGTGCATATCAACCAGGTACAGATGATCTACCGCGCACGGCTGCTCGACCCCGCCGTCGCCGCCGGCCCCGAGTCCCAGGCCGTCGGCCTGTTCGTCTGGAGCGAGATCCCCTGGCAGGCGCTGGCCTTCCCGTCGGTGCGCTGGGCGCTGGAGCACGAGCGCGCCGCCGCCCGGACCCCGGTATGGCTGCCCGCCGGCAATCCGGAACCGTCGGGCGGGCACGGCGGACCGCACGACGTCGGCTGAGCCGGTACCCCGGCGCACGCCCGGGCAGCACGGACCGTTCAGGTCCGGGACGCTGCCGGGCGCGGCACGGCGCGCCTGCCGCAGGGTGGCGTTACCTGTAACCGGCTTAGTAAGCTAAGCGGCAGGTGACTTGGTACAGGGCAATGGAATGGCGGACGTGGACAGCCTCGACCCGGTGCTCCTCCAGCGACTGCTGGACGCCTCGAACGACGGCATTGTCGTTGCCGAGCAGGAGGGGGACGATCATATCCTCATCTACGTGAACGAGGCATTCGAGCGGCTGACAGGCTACCACCGCGACGAGATCCTGTTCCGGGACTGCCGCTTCCTCCAGAACGAGGACCGGGACCAGCCCGGACTGGCGACGCTGCGCGCCGCAATGGCGGCGGACAAGCCCTGCCGCGTCGTGCTCCGCAACTACCGCAAGGACGGTTCGCTGTTCTACAACGAGCTCTCCATCACCCCGGTGTTCAACGACGACGACCGGCTTACCTACTTCATCGGCATCCAGAAGGACGTCACGGCACAGGTCGAGGCGGAGCGCGAGGTCGAGCGCCTGCGCCGCGAGCTCGAGCGACGGGCGTCCTGACCCGGCGGATACGGAGCAGCCCCATGAGCGAGACGGACGATACGGCCCTGGCGACCCTTGGCGGCGGCTGTTTCTGGTGCCTGGAGGCCGTGTTCCAGGAGCTGCCGGGCGTGCAGTCGGTCACCTCCGGCTACGCCGGCGGCGACACCGATGCCCCCACCTACGAGGCGGTCTGCCGGGGCGACACCGGCCACGCGGAGGTGGTGCAGATCGCCTACGACCCCTCGGCGGTGACCTACCGGGAGCTGCTGGGCGTGTTCTTCGCCGTCCACGATCCGACTACCCTCAACCGCCAGGGCCACGACGTCGGCCCGCAGTACCGCTCCGTCATCCTCTACCACGACGACGACCAGAAGGCCGACGCCGAGGCCGCGATCGCCGAGCTGGAACGCGAGGGGGTCTTCGCCGACCCGGTCGTTACCGAGGTGGTGCCGCTGACCCGCTTCCACCCGGCGGAGGACTACCACCAGAACTACTTCCGCAACCATCCGGAGCAGGGCTACTGTCAGGTGGTCATCGCCCCCAAGCTGGCGGCATTCCGCCGGCGCTTCAGCACGCGCCCCGGGCGCTGACGCGGGCGTAGCGCTGGCTCAGCACCAGCCCGGCGAGCGCGACCACGGCGATCACCGCGACCGTCGAGGTCCAGCCCCAGCGCTCATAAACCAGCCCGGGCAGGTACGAACCCAGCACCCCGCCGAGGTAGTACGAGGAGACGTAGAGCCCGTTGATCATGCCCCGGTGCGGGCTCTGCGAGCGGTTGACCTCGGCGGAGGCGATGGA
>NZ_WNXE01000382.1:0-1711 GCF_010993615.1 Arhodomonas sp. KWT
GCGAACACGATGCCACCCGCCCACGCCGCGAGCAGGGCATCCAGCACCGGGGCAGGTTCGTCACCGACATGGGCCAGGTCCACCACCAGGCAGCCGACCCCATCGAGCCCAATGCCGCCGGCCGCCGTGTCGAGGCCGACGCCGTAGACCGGAGCCAGCCCCCGGGCCTCGAGACCGCGGCACAGGCACCGGCGGCGCTCGCCGACGGCAATCACGCCGATCGCTGCGTCACACGGGGGCACGCCCGGTCTCCAGCAGCTCCTGGAGCGCCTCGAGCAGTTCCGTCTCCTGATAGGGCTTGCCCAGGTAGCGATCAACGCCGGTGTCCATGGCACGCTGGCGGTGTTTCTCGCCGGTGCGGGAGGTGATCATGATGATCGGTGTCTCCCGCGTTTCGGGCTGGTTGCGCATGTGCGCAGCGAACTCGTAGCCGTCCATACGCGGCATCTCGATGTCCAGCAGCACCGCGTCCGGCGTCTGCTCCTGCAGCCGGGCGACGGCATCCAGACCGTCCTTGGCGGTTATCACCTCCATACCGTTGCGCTCGAGCAGCCTCGTGGCGACCTTGCGCATGGTAATCGAGTCATCAACCACCATGACCAGCGCCCGCTCGCGACGGGGTGCGGGTGCGGAGCGCTGGGTCTCGCCCTCCAGGAACCGGCCGCGGTAGCGCATCAGCGCACCGACATCGAGGATCAGCACCACGCGTCCGTCGGCAAGTATGGTCGCACCGAAGATGCCCGGGATGGTGCTCACCTGCGGTCCCGGGGATTTGACCACGATGTCGCGACTACCGAGCAGGGTGTCCACCTGCAGCGCCACGGCGTGCTCGCCGGCACGCACCAGCACCAGCGGGGCTAGCGCACGGCCCTCATCGGGTACGCCGGTGCCGGCGCCGAGCAGCCCCCCGAGACTCACCACCTCGTATTGGGCGCCGGCGTACTCGTAGTAAACGGGCTCGTCGCTCGCGAGGGCACCGGCGAGGAAGGAGCGCTCGGCACGAACCACGCCGACGATGCTCGACAGCGGGATGGCGTATGTCTCATCACCAACCTGGCAGAGCAGCCCCTGGTTGAGCGCCAGCGTGAACGGCAGGCGTACGGTGAAGCGGGTACCCTCGCCCTCGCGCGAGTCGATCTCCAGGCTCCCACCGAGCTGGCGGATCTCCGCGTTGGCGACATCCAGCCCGACACCGCGGCCGGCCACCTGGGTGACCCGCGAGGCGGTGCTGAAGCCCGGCTCCAGCACGAACTGCATGATCTCCCGCTGGGTCAGCGCGGCGCCCTCGGTCATAAGGCCCTTCTCGACGGCCCGGCGGGAGATCGCCTCCAGATTCATGCCACCACCGTCGTCGCCGAGCCACAGCACCACGTCCGCGCCCTCGCGGGCGACCTCGATGGTGATCGTCCCGGCCTCGGGCTTGCCCTCCCGGCGGCGCTGCTCCGGCGGCTCGATGCCATGGGCCACCGCGTTGCGCAGCATGTGCTCCAGCGGCGGGACCATACGCTCGAGCACGCTCCGGTCCATCTCGCCCTCACCGCCACGGACCTGCAGCTCCACCTGGCGACCGAGCTCCCGGCCTGCCTGACGCACGATCCGCCGTAGCCGGGGCACGAGGTTGACGAACGGCACCATGCGCGTGCGCATCAGCCCGTCCTGGAGCTCGGTGTTCACCCGGGACTGCTGAAGCAGCAGGGTCTCGCTCTCGCGG
>NZ_WNXE01000383.1:0-1703 GCF_010993615.1 Arhodomonas sp. KWT
CGGGGGTTTTTTTATGCGCGCTCCGGCAGCAACGGCGCGGTTTTTCCCGCGGTGGCGATTACGTCCCGCCGGGGCGGTGGCAGGCGCCCGGAAGTGATACGTTATGGTGATCGAGCCTGGTCGCAACGGACGTGGGTGACCGGCCACGAACGCAGACAACGAGCGGAAACGACAGAGCGATGGCGGTACAGGAATACGAGATCGCGGACGACCTGCTGGCGTTCATCGACGCCGCGCCGTCCCCCTGGCACGCGGCGGCGATCATGGCCGCGCAGCTGGAGGCGATGGGGTTCGAGGAGCTGCGCGAGGACAAGGCCTGGACGCTGGCGCCGGGCCGCGGATATTTCGTGCGCCGAGGTGGTGCGAGCCTCATCGCATTCCGCGTCGGGCGCGACCCCGCTGCCTCCGGGTTGCGCATCATCGGCGCGCACACGGACTCGCCGGGCTTTCGGATGCGGCCGGAGGGCTCGACGGCCGGCGAGCCGTCGGCGGCTCTCGGTGTCGAGATCTACGGCGGACCCATCATCGCGACGTTCGCGGACCGGGACCTCACCCTCGCCGGCCGCGTGTGGTGCCGTGGTCAGCACGGCGAGCCGGTGCCGCTGCTCTATGCCGGGGACCGGCCCCTGGTGCGTCTGCCCAACCTCGCAATACACCTCAATCGGGGGGTCAACGAGGACGGTCTCAAGTTCCAGCTGCAGGACCAGCTCGGCATGGTCTTCTCTGACCGTGCGAACAATGGTCTCACCCCCTTCCTCGCCGAGGAGCTCGGTCATGACCCCGGCGCGGTGCTCGGCTGGGAGCTGGCGCTCACCGATACCCAGCCCGGCACGCGTTTCGGTGCGGACGGCGAATATATCGCCAACGGCCAGATCGACAACCTGGCGAGCTGCCACGCCGGTCTGTGCGCGCTGGTCCAGGAGGCGCCGGCGGAGGGCGTCACGTTGCTCGCCTGCTTCGACCACGAGGAGGTCGGTAGTGAGTCCCACCGCGGTGCCGCGGGCACGTTCCTGCCGGCGACGGTCGAGCGGATCCTGGCGGCCACCGACGCGGCCGCCGGGCGCGAGGCGATCTTCGCGCGCAGCTGGGTGGTCAGTGCGGACATGGCCCATGCCTGGAATCCGAACTTCCCGCAGGCCTACGACCAGCGCCACGCGCCCCGGGTAAACGGCGGTCCGGTGATCAAGCTCAACGCCAAGCAGCGTTATGCCTCGGACGGCGAGGGTGAGATATACTTCCGTCACGCCTGCGAGCGCGCCGGCGTGCCGGTACAGCGCTACGTTCACCGCAACGATCTGCCCTGCGGCAGCACGATCGGACCCATCACCGCGGCACGGCTCGGTATCCGTACCGTCGACGTCGGCGGGGCCATGTGGGCCATGCACAGCGCCCGCGAGTCTGCGGGGGCGCTGGATCCGGCGTATCTCGTTTCCGCCTTCCGCGCCTGTCTCTCCGAGGTCTGAGCCGATGAGCACCGAGAACGCCGGTGACGGGACCAGCGCGAGCCGACGGGTCCTCGCGGCGCTGGCGGATGGTGAAGTGCATTCCGGGCAGGCCCTGGCCGCGAATGCCGGGGTCTCCCGTGCGGCGGTCTGGAAGGCGGTGGAGGCGCTACGCCGCGCCGGCCATGAGATCGTTGCCGAACCCGGGCGTGGCTACCGCGCCGTCGCCCCTTATGTGCCGCTGTCGAAGGCCCGGATCCG
>NZ_WNXE01000384.1:0-1694 GCF_010993615.1 Arhodomonas sp. KWT
CCCGGGCGGACTGGAGATGATGGACGGCCCGGCGATCCAGGCGGCGGAGGACTTCGTCCACGCCGGCTACGACACCGGGGCCGCCGCCATCCTCATCTGCGAGCTCGACGGCACCGACGCCGAGGTTGCCGACCAGCTCGAAAGCGTCCAGGCACTGATGCGCGAGCACGGCGCCACGCGCATCCAGGTCGCCGCGGACGACGCCGAGAAGGCCCGCTTCTGGGCCGGTCGCAAGGCCGCGTTCCCGGCCGTCGGGCGCATCTCGCCGGATTACTACTGCATGGACGGCACCATCCCCCGCCACCAGCTCGCCCACGTGCTCCGGCGCATCCGCGAGCTCTCCTCGGAGTACGGGCTCGGCGTGGTCAACGTCTTCCATGCCGGCGACGGCAATCTCCATCCCCTCATACTCTTCGACGGCAACCGTCCCGGCGAGCTCGAGACCGCGGAGCGCCTCGGCGGCGAGATCCTCACCCTGTGCGTCGAGGTGGGCGGCACGGTCACGGGCGAGCACGGCGTGGGCATGGAGAAGATCAACGAGATGTGCGTCCAGTTCCGCACTGCGGAACTCAACCAGTTCCACGCGGTAAAGCATGCCTTCGACCCCCGGGGACTGCTCAACCCCGGCAAGGCGGTCCCGACGCTGGCGCGCTGTGCGGAATTCGGCGCCATGCATGTGCACAACGGGGAACTGCCCCATCCGGAACTCGAGCGATTCTGAGGAGCATGCCATGGAGACCGGCGAGGACCGGACCGAGTACATTGCCGAGGCCGTCCGCGACGCCGCGGCCGCATCCCGCGCGCTGTCCATCGCCGGCAGCGGCAGCAAGGCCTTCTATGGACGCACGCCGACGGGCACGACGCTGGACGTCTCCAGCCACCGGGGTATCGTCAACTATGCCCCCACCGAGCTGATCCTGACCGCCCGGGCGGGCACCCCGCTCGCGGAGATCGAGGCCGCGCTCGCCGGGCAGGGTCAGATGCTGCCCTTCGAGCCGCCTCACTTCGGTGGCGGCGGCACCCTCGGCGGCGCTGTCGCCGCCGGCCTCGCCGGCCCCCGGCGGCCTTTCACCGGGGCCGTGCGCGACATGGTGCTCGGCCTGCGCCTGGTGAACGGCAATGGGGAGGTCCTGCACTTCGGCGGCGAGGTCATGAAGAACGTCGCCGGCTACGACCTCTCCCGTCTCAACACTGGCGCGCTGGGCACCCTCGGCGTGATCCTGGAGGTCACGGTCAAGGTCCTGCCGCGGCCGGAGACCGAGGCCAGTGTGCGCCTCGAGCTCCCTGCCGAGGCGCTCCACGGCGCCGTCGAGGGCTGGCTGCGCCAGGGCGTGCCGGTCTCCGCCGCCGTTCACGACGGCGAGGCCGCGCTGCTGCGGCTCTCCGGCACCCATTCCGGCGTCGAGCAGGGCCTGGCCCGCGTCGGCGGTGAGGCCCTGGCGGATGCGGCGACGGTCTGGGCCGACTGGCGGGATCACCGCCATCCCTTCTTCGCGCGCACCGACACGCCCCTGTGGCGGATTGCGCTGCCACCGGGGCGACAGCCGGAGGGTCTGCCCGGCGAAGCCGTCACGGACTGGGCGGGCCAGCAGCTGTGGCTACGCACCGACGCCGACACGGCCGCGGTACGTGGCCCGGTCACCGCCCGTGGCGGCCACGCCGCGCTGTTCGCCGGCGGCGACCGCGACAGCGAC
>NZ_WNXE01000385.1:0-1689 GCF_010993615.1 Arhodomonas sp. KWT
CCGTCCACCTGCCGTGCCTCGGCGCCGACGCGGAGGGTGCCGCTGGGGTGGCCGAAGTGGACGGCGCTGCGGTCGTCACCGCCGGCGGCGAGGTTCACGAGCGTGCCGGGGATGGCGGCGGCGGTGGCGATGGCGACGGCGGCGGTGCCCATCATGGCGTGGTGGAGCTTGCCCATGGAGAGCGCGCGGACGAGCACGTCGATGTCCTCGGCCTTCACCGCTTTGCCGCTGGAGGCGGTGTAGCCCTTCGGCGGGGCGACGAAGGCGATTTTGGGGGTGTGCTGGCGGCTGGCGGCCTCCGCGACTTCGCTGAACAGGCCCATGCGCACGCCGCCGTGGGCGCGGATGGTCTCGAACATATCCAGAGCCTTTGGATCCTCGTTGATCGCGCCCTGGAGCTCGGTGCCGGTGTAGCCGACGTCCGAGGCGTTGACGAAGATGGTCGGAATGCCGGCGTTGATCATGGTGGCCTGGAAGGTGCCGACGCCGGGGACCTCCAAGTCGTCCACGATGTTGCCGGTGGGGAAGATCGCGCCGCCGCCGTCCGCCGGGTTCATGAACTCGATCTGGACCTCGGCGGCGGGGAAGGTGACGCCGTCCAGCTCGAAGTCGCCGGTCTCCTGCACCGCGCCGTCGGTGATCGGGATGTGGGCGACGATGGTCTTCTCGATGTTGGCCTGCCAGATGCGCACGGTGCAGTGGCCGTTCTCGGGGATGCGCCCGGCGTCGATGAGGCCGCTGTTGATGGCGAAGGCCCCCACGGCGGCGGTGAGGTTGCCACAGTTGCCACTCCAGTCGATGAAGGGCTTGTCGATGGAGACCTGGCCGAAGAGGTAGTCGATGTCGTGATCCGGGCTGTCCCTCCGGGAGAGGATCACGGTCTTGGACGTCGACGAGGTGGCGCCGCCCATGCCGTCGGTGTGCTTGCCGTACGGGTCGGGGCTGCCGATTACGCGCAGCAGCAGGGCGTCGCGGGCCGGGCCGGCCTGCTGCGCGGCTGCCGGGAGGTCGTCGAGGCGGAAGAAGACGCCCTTGCTGGTGCCGCCGCGCATGTAGGTGGCGGGGATGCGGATCTGTGGTGCGTGGGTCATGGGTATGTCTCTCTCGGTTGGCTTCCCCCTCTCCCCAACCCCTCTCCCGCCAGGGGAGAGGGGCTAGACGCCGGCTTCCCCGGATATCGAGGCTTTGGCTGCTCCCCTCTCCCCTCGTGGGAGAGGGGCTGGGGGAGAGGGGGCAAGCTGTTCAGGATGTCCTCTAAGACATGGTCCGTTTCGTTCAGTATCTGGTGGTTCCAGTAGCGCAGGACGGTAAAGCCCTGGGCCCGGAGCCAGGTGTCGCGCCGTTGGTCGGCCGCGCTTTCGTTGTGCTGGCCGCCGTCGCATTCGACGATCAGCCGTGCGCCGAAGTGGACGAAGTCCACGATGTACGGGCCGACCGGTTGCTGGCGGCGGAATTTCCGGCCGAGCATTCGATGGGCCCTGAGCTGGCGCCAGAGGATGCGTTCGGCATCCGTCATGTTCCGGCGCAGCGATTTCGCGAAACGCTTCTGGTCCATTGCAGTCTTCCCTGACCGGTTGAGATTTCGTCCGCTCCCTTCCCGGGAGCGGTAATTTGTGGTGGTCAAGTAATTTCGGACACCGCGATGGGTGGTTCGGCTGCCATTTGTCGTTCGTAGACGTTGGGAGGCAG
>NZ_WNXE01000386.1:0-1690 GCF_010993615.1 Arhodomonas sp. KWT
TGCATCCGTTGGGATGCGGTGACCGACTGCTCACGCGTGTTGTGCGGTTGCTCACAATCCTCACGATAATCGAGTTGCCCGACGGGGCCAACGCCTTTCCGGTCGCCGGCGTGTCGGGGCCGCCGGCTGGACAGTGTGCAGTGCGACTGCTTGCCTGAAGGGCAGGGGCCGGAATGAGGAGGTGGGGTGGGCGAGGTCCGAAGACGGACAGATGGGGCACCGTGGCGATGGGCGATGTCGCTCCTGCTGGCGGTGACGGTGCTGCCACGGGTGGTCGAGGCGACCGGGCGGCCGGGTTCCGCAGATATCCGGAGTGGCGGCGGGACGGGGTTGGAGGTCGTCGCCTCCGAGCCCGGCGGTGCGCGGGTCCCGGTGTGTGTCGTCGTGCGTGACGCCCGTTCCGGGCTGCAGGCGGGTTACGCCGTCACGCCCGCATCTCCCCGGCGCGGTGCCGGCGCACCGGTCCGGCTTGCATTGGCGCCGGGTGCGTACGACGTGTACGTCGTGCCGCGCGATGTCGTTGGCGCGGCCACCCATGCCGCCCGGGACATCTGGATTACCCGGGGCTGGCACCGTCTGCGGGTCGGGTTCGCGCAGGGGCGGCTGGCGGTCACGGTCGCCGGGGCGCGGGGAATCGTGCCGGCGGGCGTGCGGGTGAACCGGGTCCGGGACGGTGGCGCCGTTGACGAGTCCGCCATCGAGTCCGGCGGGGCCGACCGGCCAACGGTGTTCGCCCTGCCGGGTGGGCGTTACGACGTGCGCGCACGCACCGCCGACGCGGTTCTCACCGCCCGCGGTCTCGAAGTGGTGCCGGGATCGCTGCTGGCGGTACGCCTGCGTGCCGGGGGAGGCGCCGGCGCTCACCGCGAGGCCCTGACCGTCCGGTCCACCGCGGCTGCCTCCGCGCCGTCACCCGACTATGCCGCGGCGGCGATACGCGCCGCCTGGCGGGTGCGCAAGGGGGCGTTGCGGCATCGATACCGGCTCGCCGGCGTGAAGGAGGTGTTGGCCGCAGACCGGGGCCGGCGCTACCGTCTCCTCCTCGTGCCCCGTGGTGGCGGCGAGGTCGTGACCGCGGCGGCGGGCACGGTCTTCCTCGCCGGAACCGGCTGGCGCATCCGCTGGCTCGACCTCCCGCCGCAGGGGCGTTAGCCGTTCCGTCTGGCATATCCCCCGGGCACACCGCGCGGTGGCCGGCCATCACATGTCGCTGTCCGGGGACGCTTCCGACCGACGGCCTGAGCGGCAGCGCAGCGGCTCTACGGCGGCCGGCCCGGTCGGCTATGATGGATGCCGGTAGCCGTCAATCACACAGGAGGGAAGAAGAAATGGACCGCTTTATCGCAACAAATCGCCGCCTCGTCCCGCTGCTCGCCGCCCTGTTTCTGTGGGCGACGCTGTTCATTCCGGCCGCGCAGGCCAGCATGGTGGGTACCCAGACCCTCGCCGCCCAGCAGTCGGCGGATGCCGCCCGTGAGCGGGTCCAGGCGCTGCTCCAGCGCGAGGACGTGCGTGACCAGCTCGTCTCCTATGGTGTCGACCCGGCCGAGGCGCAGCAGCGCGTTGCCGCACTCTCCGACGCGGAGGCCCGCCAGATGGCGCAGCGCATGGATGAGATGCCCGCGGGTGGCACCAGCATTCTGGGGGCCGCGGTGTTCATCTTCGTGGTGTTGCTGATCACCGACATCCT
>NZ_WNXE01000387.1:0-1690 GCF_010993615.1 Arhodomonas sp. KWT
TGCATCCGTTGGGATGCGGTGACCGACTGCTCACGCGTGTTGTGCGGTTGCTCACAATCCTCACGATAATCGAGTTGTCCGATGGGGCCAACGCCTTTCCGGCCGCCGGCGTGTCGGGGCTGCCGGCTGGACAGTGTCCGGTGCGACTGCTTGCCTGAAGGGCAGGGACCGGAATGAGGGGGTGGGGTGGGCGTGGTCCGAAGACGGACAAGTGGGGTGCCGTGGCGATGGGCGGTGTCGCTCCTGCTGGCGGTGATGGTGTTGCCACGGGCGGCCGGGGCGAACGGACGGCCGGGCTCCGTGGCTCTCCGGGATGGCCGGGGGACGGGGGTGGAGGTCGTCGCCTCCGAGCCCGGCGGTGCGCGGGTCCCGGTGTGTGTCGTCGTGCATGACGCCCGTTCCGGGCAGCAGACCGGTTATGCCGTCACGCCCGCATCCCCGCGGCGCGGTGCCGGCGCGCCGGTCCGGCTTGTATTGGCGCCGGGTGCGTACGACGTGTACGTGGTGCCGCGCGATGTCCTTGGCGCGGCTGTTCATGCCGTCCGGGACATCTGGATTACCCAGGGCTGGCATCGTCTGCAGGTCGGGTTCGCGCAGGGGCGGCTGTCGGTCACGGTCGCCGGGGCGCAGGGAATCGTGCCGGCGGGCGTGCAGGTGAACCGGAGCCGCGACGGTGCCGCCGTTGACGGGTCCGCCATCGAGTCCGGTGGGGCCGACCGGCCAACGGTCTTCGCCCTGCCGGGAGGGCGTTACGATGTGCGGGCACGCACCACCGGCGCGATCCTCACCGCCCGCCGTCTCGAGGTGGTGCCGGGGTCGCTGCTGGCGGTGCGTCTGCGTGTCGGGGGAGGCGCCGGCGTTCACCGCGAGGCCCTGACCGTCCGCTCCACCGCGGCTGCCTCCGCGCCGGCACCCGACTATGCCGCGGCGGCGATACGCGCGGCCTGGCGAGGCCGCGATAGTGCGTTGCAGCATCGATACCGGCTCGCCGGCGTGGAGGAGGTGCTGGCCGCGGACCGGGGCCGGCGCTACCGTCTCCGCCTCGTGCCCCGTGGTGGTGGCGAGGCCGTGACCGCGACGGCGGGCGCGGTCTTCCTCGCCGGAACCGGCTGGCGCGCGCGGTGGCTCGATCTCCCGCCGCAGGGGCGTTAGCGTTCCGCCTGCCGTATCCCTCCGGGCACGCCACGCGATGGCCGGCCATCATATGTCGCTGTCCGGGGACGGTCCCGACCGACGGCCTGAGCGGCAGCGGAGCGGCTCTACGGGGGCCGGCCCGGTCGGCTATGATGGGTGCCGGTAGCCGTCAAACACACAGGAGGGAAGAAGAAATGGACCGCTTTATCGCAACAAACCGCCGCCTCGTCCCGCTGCTCGCCGCCCTGTTCCTGTGGGCGACGCTGTTCGTGCCGGCCGCGCAGGCCAGCATGGTCGGTACCCAGACGCTGGCGGCCCAGCAGTCCGCGGATGCCGCCCGTGAGCGGGTCCAGGCGCTGCTCCAGCGCGAGGACGTTCGTGACCAGCTCGTATCCTACGGGGTCGATCCGGCCGAGGCGCAGCAGCGTGTCGCCGCGCTCTCCGACCAGGAGGCCCGCCAGATGGCGCAGCGCATGGACGAGATGCCCGCGGGTGGCACCAGCATTCTGGGGGCCGCGGTGTTCATCTTCGTGGTGTTGCTGATCACCGACATCCT
>NZ_WNXE01000388.1:0-1689 GCF_010993615.1 Arhodomonas sp. KWT
CAATGTCGGCTGCCCTGAGCAGCCGACCTACGGGAGTTACAGCGTTAGCGGGTTTCCCGGCAGGCACCCCTTGCGGGATGGCCGCCCTGGTCGTGGCCATGCGCAAACCCGTCCCCATCTGTCCCGGCGTCATCAGGCACCAGTCACCCTATACCCTGCAAATCGCCTTGGCTGGTCGTTTCGACGGTAGGCCGATGGCGCGAGGGCGACCGGCGATCGCCGGGGCGGGGAGGGCGTTTGCGGGCCGTGGCGCTGTTATGCCCGCTGCCGGCCCACGCGACGGCGGGGCCACAGGAGAAGCCAATAAAAAACCCGCCGGCATCGGCCGGCGGGTTTCGGTGTTCGGCCGGAGACGGCCTCGGCTCACTCCTCGTGGATGTGGCCGTGCTCGAGCTCCTCGTTGGTGGCCTCGCGCACCTCGGAGACCTTGACCTCGAAGTTGAGGGTCTGCCCGGCGAGGGGGTGGTTGGCATCAACGGTGACGGTCTCGCCGTCGACGGCGGCCACGGTGACGACCTGGGTGCCGGCCTGGGTCTGGGCCTGGAAGCGCATGCCCGGCTCAACCTTGTCGACGCCCTGGAACATCTCCATCGGGACTTCCTGCTGGAGGCGGTCGTCGCGCTCGCCGTACGCCTCGGCCGGCTCGACGGTCACGGAGACGTCGTCGCCCGCCGCCTTGCCCTCGAGGGCGTTCTCCAGCCCGGGGATGATGTTGCCGGCACCGTGGAGATACTGAAGCGGCTGCCCCTCGGGGGAGGCGTCAAGGACCTCGCCATCGTTGTCCTTCAGGGTGTAGTCGATGGCGACGACCTTGTCCTTGGAAATCTGCATATCAACCTCTGGGCATCGAGTGTGTTGACCGCACACTGTAACTGCCACGGAAGGTGCAGCCCAAATCGGGCCCTTTTCGTACCGACGAGTGGTGCGAGGCTACTGTTGGGCGGCGGTACCTACGGGTCGAGCCGGAAGCGTTCCGCCACGGCCCGCAGCTGCCGGCGCACGGTATCGTCTTCACTGACCAGCTCGAAGCCGACCCGGTGGAAAACCGCGTTGCGCTCCTTGTGCGCCCACACGCAGCGTGCGTCGAAGGCGATGCGGTCGGTGCCGTCCACCGGTGTCTCCAGCACCAGCTCGAGCGGATAGACCTCCCCGCTGTCCAGCGGTTCGTGGGCCTCCAGCATGCCGCCGTCGACGCTGACGTCCGTGAGGTAGCCCACCAGGGCCCCGGTTTCCCGATGATGGATCGGAAAGAACTGACCGACGACATCCCGGGGCCGTCGTCTGGCATCACGCATTCCCCGTCTCCATGCCATGCATTCCCAAATTAACTATGACCGCGGCTCATCGCTTTGTCCACAATTTCAGCGCCACCGGCCACAGTACCGTTCGGTTCCGCGGGATGGCCGTGCGCGGCCGGGGGCCGCACTATGAACGCCCCGGTTAGTGTTAATCTGAACAGCTGCCATTCATTTCCCCAGTCGAGGAGCCTGCCGTGCCCGACCGGCCCGTTCCGCCGGTGGCCCTGCGCCGCCCCGTAGAGATCACCCACCACGACCACACGCGCGTCGACGAGTACGCGTGGCTGCGTGACCCGGACTGGCGCGAGGCCATGCGCGACCCGGATCGCCTGGATCCGGCGATCCGCGAGTACCTGGTCGCCGAGAACGCCTATGCCGATGCCGTGACCGC
>NZ_WNXE01000389.1:0-1676 GCF_010993615.1 Arhodomonas sp. KWT
AGGTGCGCGCCGCGCTGATCAGCTCGTCCAGGTTCTCCAGCCGGTCCCGGGCGCGCTCGGAGCCCTCCTTCTCCAGCACGCCGCGCAGGCCGCTGACGTCGAGCACCGTCTCCACCTGGTCAGGCAGGGACTGCCCGGCGGTGCGCGCGGCGAGATCGTCCACCAGCTCGATGAACGAGGACACGGACCGCGCCGCGCGGGCCGACAGCCCGCCGGGCCCGGTGACCCCGCGGGCCGCCTCCCACAGGCTGATCCCCTGGGTACGGGCGGCCGTGCGGATGGCCTCGACGGTGCGCGCGCCGATACCCCGCGCCGGGGTGTTTATCACCCGCTCCAGCGAGGCGTCGTCGTGGCGGTTGTCCACCAGCCGCAGGTAGGCCAGCGCATCCTTGATCTCGGCGCGCTCGAAGAACCGCAGCCCACCGTAGACGCGATAGGTCACGCGGTTGCCGATCAGCGCCTCCTCGAAGGTGCGGGACTGGGCGTTGGAGCGGTAGAGGATGGCGAAGTCGCTGCGGGAGTAGCCCTCCTCCTCGGTCATCGCACGGATGCGCTCCACGACGAAGCGCGCCTCGTCCTGCTCGTTGAACGCGGCATACACGCTGATCGGATGGCCCTGGCCGCCATCCGTCCACAGCGACTTGCCCAGGCGATCGCTGTTGTGGGCGATGAGATGGTTGGCGGCGTCCAGGATCGTGCGCGTGGAGCGGTAGTTCTGCTCCAGGCGCAGCACCTGCGTGTCCGGGTAGTCGCGCTGGTAGCGCTGCAGGTTCTCCACCCGCGCGCCGCGCCAGCCGTAGATGGACTGGTCGTCGTCACCGACGACGAACACGTCCGCATCCTCGGCGGCGATCAGGCGCAGCCAGTCGTACTGGATGCCGTTGGTGTCCTGGAACTCGTCGATGAGCACGTGGCGGAAGCGCCGCCGGTAGTGATCGAGCAGCTCCGGGTGGGCGCGCCACATCTCGCAGCAGCGCAGCAGCAGCTCCGGGAAGTCCACCACGCCGGCGGACCGGCAGGCCGAGTCGTAGGCGCCATAAAGCTCGACCAGGGTCGCGGTGTAGGCGTCGTCGGTGTCGAGCTCACCGGCACGCCGGCCCTCGTCCTTGCGGGCGTTGATGTAGCCCTGGACCTGGCGCACCGGATAGCGCTTGTCGTCGACGCCGGCGTCGCGCATCACGCGCTTGACCAGCCGGCGCTGGTCCTCGCTGTCGAGGATCTGGAAGCCCTTGGGCAGGCCGGCCTCCTCGGCGTGCAGCCGCAGCAGCCGGTGAGCGATGCCATGGAAGGTGCCTACCCACATGCCACCGCCGCTAATGCCGAGCAGCGACTCGATGCGCCCGCGCATCTCCGCGGCCGCCTTGTTGGTGAAGGTCACCGCCAGGATGGACCAGGGCGAGGCGCCGTGGACCCGCACCAGCCACGCCGCGCGGTGGGTGAGCACGCGGGTCTTGCCGCTGCCGGCGCCGGCGAGCACCAGGGCGTGGCCGAGGGGGGCACCCACCGCCTCGCGCTGGGCGTCGTTGAGGGGGGCGAGCAGATCCGAGATGTCGTCGTCGAGGGCGTCCATGCCCGCGGATTGTATCAGAGCGGGGACCCGCGTCGGCTCACCCGGCAAGCTCAACCGCTTCCCCGGAAAGCTCGTGGACCGCCTCCAGGCCGTGGATCACCTCGGC
>NZ_WNXE01000038.1:0-11256 GCF_010993615.1 Arhodomonas sp. KWT
GCGGCACTGCTGGGGGAGGCGATCCGGCGTTGCCACGCCGCGGGCGCCCGGCTTCTGGTCAACGGCGGGCCGGACGCGGCGCGGACGGCGGGGGCCGACGGTGTCCACCTGACCTCCGCGCGCCTACGCTCGCTGGACGCCCGGCCGCTGCCTGCGGATATGCTGGTGGCCGCCTCCTGCCACGACCCGGACGAGCTCGATCGGGCCCTGGGGGTGGACGCGGACTTCGTCGTGCTCTCACCGGTACACGCCACGCCGTCCCACCCCGAGACCCGCCCTCTCGGCTGGCATCGTTTCGAGGACTGGATCGCGGCATTCCCGCGCCCGGTGTATGCGCTGGGCGGGATGGGTGCGGACGACCTGCCGGAGGCGCTGGCCGCCCGGGCGCAGGGCATCGCGGGCATCCGCGGGCTCTGGTAGGTGCGGGGGCCTGCGCGGGCGCCGTCAGTCGTCGACGTCCTCGCCCTCGCCGGGGCTCCAGGCGTCCAGCGATGGCTCGCCGGGGATGTAGCGCTCGCCCTCCACCCAGGCACCGAGATCAATGAGCCGGCAGCGCTCACTGCAGAAGGGGCGGTGCGGCGATCGCGCCGACCACTCCACGCGGGACCCGCAGTTGGGGCATTGAACCGTGGCCGGGCTGCCGTCCCCGGGCCTGTCGGCGGTCAGATCGCGCATAGCTCCAGCCGGAAAGGTACGTTCTCGTCGGTCTGCTGGGGACGCTCGGTGGCGCCGCCCTGGACCATGAAGCGAACCGTGCAGAAGTGCTTGTTCCCGCTGATCTCCGGGAAGTACGGCGCCTCCGCGGGCAGGGCGACCCGCAGCAGCTGGTAGGGGGAGCCCCGCTCGAGGGTGCGCTGGTAGCTGCCCCCCTCCGCCTCGAGGGTCACCGGGTCGGCGCTGTCGCGCAGCAGGGAGAGGATCCGCCGGGTCGCCTCGTGAAGGATCCCGAAGCCGTCGTACCAGCTCTCCAGGTCTTCGCGGCGCCGCTCGGGGGACTGGTTCAGCCACAGGTGATAGCCCGGCAGATCGAAGGCGCAGGTCCCGCCCATGATCCCGGAGCGCTGCGCCACCGCCGCCAGGAACTCGTTGTCGCGGACGATGGCCGGTATGCCCGGCGCTGCCGCACGCAGACGCTGGGCGAGGTCGCGGCATTCGTCCAGAACCGGTGCGAGCAGCGAGGGGTCGACGCCGGGGCGCTTCTCCAGCGCCTCCAGCGAGTTCACCATCTGCTCGAGCTCCTTCTGGATCTCCGAGCGCAGATCGCCGCGGGAGAGCAGGGCGACGATGTCCACCAGCGTGCCCACCGCGAGCCGGCTGTGCCACTCCGTGTCCCCCGTCATCCCGAAGCGGCCCTGGTCGAAGAGGAACTCCAGGCGCAACAGGGTGCGCACCCGTTCGTTGAGCGGGTGTTCGTAGATGATGCGCGACGAGGAGGTTTCACTCATGGTGGACGATCCTGCAGAAACGAGTGGCCTATTGTGACGCAGCGGGCGAGCCGCGACCAACCCGTCGCCGCGCGGCGTCACCGTGAGGCTTACCGGGTGCCGGCGGCGAGGGCGAGGTAGCGCTGGTGGAGGGCGTCCACGGCGTCGCGGAGCGCTTCCGGCGGTCCGCGGTTGTCGATTACGTCGTCGGCGTGGGCGAGCCGGTGGGCGCGCGAGGTCTGGGCCGCGAGTGCGGCACGGGCCTGCTCGGGGGTGTGGTCGTCGCGCCGGCCGAGGCGCTCGATCTGGTGTGTCTCCTCCACATCCACCACCGCAACGCGATCGACCCACTCGTGCCAGCCGGACTCCACCAGCAGCGGCACCACCAGCACGACATACGGCCCCGGGCTCGCCGCGATGCGCTCGTGCACCGCCGCCTCGATACGCGGGTGCAGGATCGATTCCAGGCGCCGCCGTGCGGTCTCGTCGTCGAATATGAGGGCACGCAGGGCGCGGCGGTCGAGGCTGCCGTCGCCGGCGAGGACGTCCCCGCCGAAGGCGTCCACGACGGCCGTCAGCCCCTCGGAGCCCGGGAGCACCACCTCGCGGGCGACGGTGTCGGTGTCGATGACGTCGGCGCCGTGTCCGGCGAACAGGCGGGCCACCGTCGACTTGCCGCTGGCGATGCCGCCGGTGAGTCCGACCACGAACACTAGGTGATCCCGGCGAACTGCAGGTAGGCGTCGATAAGGGTATCGCCCCACAGCAGGGCAACCCAGCCGGCCGCCGCGAGGTACGGCCCGAACGGAATGGGCTGATCGCGGTGGCGGCCGAGGCCGGCGATGAGTGCGATGCCCACCGCGGCGCCCACGAACGATGAGACGATGATGACCAGGGGCAGCATCTGCCAGCCGAGCCAGGCGCCGAGGAGGGCGAGGAGCTTGAAGTCGCCGTAGCCCATGCCCTCCTTGCCGGTGATCAGACGGAAGGCGTGATACACCGCCCAGAGCACCAGATAGCCCGCGGCGGCACCGGCGATCGCCGTCGCCGGTCCCACGAATACCGGTACCAGCGCAAGCAGCAGCCCGAGCCAGAGCCCCGGGAGGGTCAGGTTGTCCGGCAGGAGGAAATGATCCAGGTCGATGACCGTGAGCACGATCAGCCACCAGGTCAGCACCAACCCGGCCGCTCCGGCGGCGGTCCAGCCGAGCTGCCACCAGGTGACCAGCGAGAGCACGGCGGTGGCGCCCTCCACGATCGGGTAACGCGGGGAGATGCGCGTGCCGCAGTCACGGCAGCGGCCGCGCAACAGCAGCCAGCCCAGGACCGGGATGTTGTCGCGGGCAAGAATCGGGGCGCCGCAGGCGGGGCAGTGCGAGCCCGGCCGCATGAGGTTGAAGGGCTCGCGCCCGGGTGGCGTCTCACCGCGCAGCTCGGCGCACTGGGCAGCCCAGTCCGCCTCCAGCATTCGTGGCACCCGCAGGGTGACGACGTTGAGGAAGCTGCCCACGGCAAGCCCCACCAGCACGACGAGCGCGCCCTGGAGGCCGGGACTGGCGGCCAGGAACTCTAGGGCCGGCATGGGCGCTCAGATCACCTGGCCGAGCTTGAAGATGGGCAGGTACATGGCGATGACCAGCCCGCCCACCAGCACGCCGAGGATGACCATGATGAACGGCTCCAGGAGGCTGGAGAGGCTGTCGATGGCCGCGTCCACCTCCTCCTCGTAGAACTCGGCGACCTTGCCGAGCATGGTGTCGAGGGAGCCGGCCTCCTCGCCGATGGCGATCATCTGTACCACCATGTGCGGGAACATCTTGGTCTGATCCGCCGCCCACTGCAGCTGCTGGCCCTGGGCGACCTCCTCGCGCATGCGCAGCACGAGGTTGCCGTACACGGAGTTGCCCGTGGCGCCGGCTACTGACTCCAGGGCGTCCACCAGGGGCACGCCGGCCGCAAACATGGTCGAGAGCGTACGCGCGAATCGCGCGATCGCCGCCTTGTGGAGGATCGGGCCGATCACCGGTATGCGTAGTACCACCCTATCCAGGAAGTGCTGGAATTTCGGTGATCGTTTGTACGACTGTACTGCCGCGATCACCGCTGCCACCAGGGCGATGAGGATGAACAGCCAGTTCTCCCGCGTGAAGTCCGACAGGTCGATGACCATGCGGGTGAACGCGGGCAGGTCGGCGCCGAAGCCCCGGAACAGCGACTCGAACTGCGGCACCACGTAGATGAGCAGGATCGCGGTCACGCCGATGGCCACGCACACGACCGCCGCCGGGTAGAACAGCGCCTTGCGGATCTTGCGCTTGATCGACTCGGTCTTCTCCTTGTAGGAGGCGATCTTGTCGAGGAGCGTGTCGAGCACACCGGCCTGCTCGCCGGCCTCGATGAGGTTGCAGACGAGCTCGTCGAAGTACATCGGGTGCTTGCGCAGCGAGTCGGACAGCGGTGTGCCGGACTCGACGTCTTCCTTGATGCCGAGCACGAGCTGCTGCATGTTCGGGTTCTCGTGCCCGCGGCCGATGATATCCAGCGCCTGCACGATGGGGACGCCGGAGTCCAGCATCGTCGCCATCTGGCGCATGAGTATCGCGATGTCGCCGGAACGGATGCGCTTGCGCCGCTGTCCCTCCATGAGCTCGGCGATGGAGGACTTGCGCCGGATCCGCTGTGCCGCGATTCCCTGCTTGCGCAGGGTCGCGCGAAGGCTGGTCGCGCTCTCGGCGCGGGAGTCGCCCTTGACCTTGCGGCCGTTGCGGTCGACCCCTTCCCAGTTGAAGCTGTTGAGCTTGAGCGCCTTGGTCGCCATGGCCTAGTCCACCGTGACCCGGTTGATCTCCTCCAGGCTGGTGACGCCCTCGCGGACCTTGTCCAGCCCCGAGGTGCGCAGGTCCTTGACGCCTTCGCGCTCGGCCTGTTCCTGCAGCTGCATTGCGTTACCACCCTCCATGATGATCTGTCCCATTCGCTCTGATACGGGCATGACCTGGTAGACGCCCACCCGCCCCTTGTAGCCGGCCGCGCACTGATCGCATCCCTGGGGGCCGTAGAGGACGAGGTCGTCGATCTCGTCCTCGCGGAACCCTTCCTCGAGCAGCGCCTCCCGCGGGATTTCCTGGGGCTGCTTGCACTGGCTGCACAGTCGCCGCGCCAGGCGTTGGGCGATGATGAGGTTCACCGACGAGGCGATGTTGTAGCCCGGCACGCCCATGTTGGCGAGACGCGTGAGCGTCTGCGGCGCATCGTTGGTGTGCAGCGTCGAGAGGACCAGGTGGCCGGTCTGGGCCGCCTTGATCGCGATCTCCGCGGTTTCCAGGTCGCGGATCTCGCCGACCATGATTACGTCCGGGTCCTGGCGCAGGAACGAGCGCAGCGCACCGGCGAAGTGCAGCCCGGCCTTGGGGTTTATGTTGACCTGGTTGATGCCGCCGACGTTGATCTCGACCGGGTCCTCCACGGTGCAGATGTTGCGGTCCGTGGTGTTGAGGATGTTCAGTGCGGTATAGAGCGAGACCGTCTTGCCGGAGCCCGTGGGGCCGGTCACGAGCACCATGCCGTAGGGCTTGTGGATGTAGTCGAGGAAGTGCTCTTTCTGCTCCGGCTCGTAGCCGAGCTGGTCGATGCCCATCTGCGCCGAGCTTGGGTCGAGGATGCGCAGCACGATCTTCTCACCGTAGATCGTTGGCAGCGAGCTGACACGGAAGTCGATGGCCCTGCGGCGCGAAAGGTTCATCTTGATGCGTCCGTCCTGCGGGACGCGGCGCTCGGCGATGTCCATGCGCGACATCACCTTGAGTCGCGCGGCGAGGCGCGGTGCAAGGGCGCTCGGCGGGCTCGCGACGTTGTGGAGAATGCCGTCCTGGCGGAAGCGGACCCGGTACTCGCGCTCGTAGGGTTCGAAATGGATGTCGGAGGCACCGCGGTTGATCGCGTCCAGCAGGACCTTGTTGATGAAGCGCACCACCGGCGCGTCGTCGGTGTCCGGCGTGGCGGCACCGGCGTCCTGGTTCTCCTCCTCCTCGCCGCTGGAGACCTGGAGGTTCTCCAGGTCCTCGTCCAGGTCGAGGTCGGCGAGGGCGTCGCCGGCGTCGTTGAGTGCGTTCTCGATCGCGGCGCCGAGCTTGTCGTCCTCGACCAGAACGGGCTCGGTAATCAGCCCGGTGTGGAACTTGAATTCGTCCAGGGCGCGCAGGTTGGTGGGGTCGGAGACGGCGACGTAGAGGCGCTTGCCCCGGTGCACCAGCGGCAGCGCCCGGTGATGGCGGATAAGGCGCTCGCGCACCAGGGATACGGCCGTCTGGCTGAGGTCGATGGCGTCCAGATCCATCACCGGCAGGCCGAACTCGTCCGACCCCGCCGCCGCTATGCGCAGCGGCGCGACCATGCGCTGTTCGGTAAGGTAGGTAACGAAGGGCTGTTCAGCCTGCTGGGCCGCGGCGAGCGCTTGCTGAGCCTGCTCGGTTTCAAGCAGACCGTCGCGAACGAGCCGCCCCGCGAGTCCCCCGAGCTTCACCGACGGATTGGCCGTTGCCATAGGCTGTCACCACTTGCCTGATGGAATACGGCGCGAAATGCCCCGGGGTTGGCCGCCCCGTCGCGCCTGTTGCCGACTCCCCTTATGGGGCGACTATACCCGATCGTCCCGTCGACTGTAACCAGCCCCGCCGGGGCCCGGTGCCCGTTTGCCGCAGGTTTTCGCGGCAAAATGGGAACGGGTCGGCACTAATGCGTGTCCTCCTCGACCAGGTTCACGCCGGCGGCCCAGAGCGAAGCGAGCGTGCCGGCGCGGGCGACCGGGGGCGCGATAACCGCGACATCATGAGCGCGGGCGTGCCCGGTAATGGCGCGCAGGGCGGTGTCGTCGAGGACGGAGCCGTCACTGGCGAGCAGTGCCTCATGCAGCCGGATGAAGGCCAGCGGCAGCGCCGCGGCGATCTCCGCGAGGCGTGCGGCGTCCGCGACGCCGGAGACCGCCAGTGGGTCCGGAATGTTCGCGGCGAGGGCCGGGGTGGCGATTTCGGCGGCGGCCACTTCCGGGATGACAGCCCCCTGGGCGACGCCGTGATGGTCGCAGCGCCCGCGCAGCCACCCGGGGTAGGCCGGATCGGCGAGCGTGCCGACCCCGAGCGGCACGATGACCGCCGCGATATCGGCGGATGCGGCCAGCCCGTCGAGGACGCACTCCAGGACCTCGCGGTCCAGCCGCATCGCCAGCCGGGAGCCGGCGATGGCGGGACCGTAGTCCCCCGGCGGCAGGGGCGATCCGGCCTCGTCGAGGATACGCGGGTGTACCCGGGCGAGGTGGCTCGTACCGCCGTCGAGACGCGTCAGTGCCGCGCTGCGCGTGGCCAGACGCTCGGCATTCAAGGCGCTCTCGATGCGCCTGCGCCACTCGCCGCTGCTCCTGTGGCCCCCCGGTTGGGGGAGCGGGCCGGAGGCGCTTAGAAGGCCCTCCGGATCCGACGCCGGCGTCACTCCGCGGGCATCGACCTGCGCCGATACGGTTGGCGCCGCGCCCTCGGCGGCGTCGGCGAGGCGGGCCGCGAGGTCGCCGCAGGCGCCGGCGGGGACGCCCCGTGCGAGAAACGCGAAGCGGTCGTGCCCGAGCCGGGCGAGAGGGCCCAGCGGCGGCACCGCAGTGTTCATGGCGTCGGCGGCGGTGATGATCGCCGCTTCCTCCTCGGCCGGCGTGTCGCCGTCGGTGGTGAGCGCGATGTGCAGCACGGTGGAGGGGACGCGGTCGGCCGTTGCGGTGGCCGTGGCGACCTCGGCGAGCAGGGCGTCTCCGCGCATCAGGCCGGTGGCCGGGTCGCTGTGTTCAAGCATGCAGGCGTTGGTGATCCGGCGGCGGTTGGCCTGGATCCGACGACGGAGGAGGGGGGCGAGTACGGCCTCGTGGCCGGGCCCCAGAGCCAGGTCGACACCGGGGGGCGGGCACCGCGGCGGGTCACCGGCGTGCAGGGTCGCAAGTACCGGTGCCGTCAGCGACGGACGCTGGCGGATGGCCGGAACCAGCGTGGTCGTGAGCTCGGCGTCGACGATCACGGCGTCCGGCCGCCATCGCTCCAGCCTCAGCAGCAGGGCGTCGTCGTCCGGCTCGAAGGTGGTGACGGCGAGGCCGTCTGTCGCAAGCGCATCCGGAATGGAGGCGGCGGTGCCGATCAGCGCGGTCCGCCCCGGTTCCCCGGTGTCGCCCAGCCCGGCGAGGACCCGCCGCAGCGGGCCCGGGGCGACGGGCTGTGGCACCACCGCGTCGGCCCCGGCATCGAGGGCGCGGCGATAGCTGCCGACACCCGCATCCGGGACGGCGAGGATGAGCGTGGTGGCGCCGGGGTCTCGGGTTGTCCGCCATGGTGGGCCGTCCTCGCCGGCGGGAGGGTCCACGGCCGCGACGATAACGGCCGGCGGGCGGTGGGCTACTGCGGTCCGGAGCACGGCCGCGCTGGCGAACGCGCGGGCGTGGTGGCCGTGCGCGCGCAGTGCCGCCGCGAGGTGTTGGCTGTCCGTCAGCTGCGACAGGCAGATGTAGATGGTGTCGGGCCGGTCCGTTCCCTGGTCCATGGCGGTCTCTCATGATGGCGTCCCCTGCGGGCGGGGCCCGGTGGCAATGGTGCGTCATTCCCCGTGCGCGGTCGAGCGGACCTTGTGTGCCGAAGGGTGCGGCGTTATGCTCTGAGCGACATATACCCCTCCCACCGGGGGAGGGATTGAGGCCAGGAGGTGAACGATGGAGTTCCAGGTTGAGGGTATGTCCTGCGGTCATTGCGAGAAGGCGGTTCGCGAAGCGGTCGAGGCCGTGCCCGGGGTGGAGTCGGTCACCCGGGTGGATGCGGCGAGCGGTGCCCTGGTGGTGAGCGGCGAGCCGGAGGCCGGGGCAGTGGCCGACGCTGTGCGCGAGGCCGGTTACGACGTGACGGCGCCGTCGTCATGAGCGAGGCCGAGACGCACTGCGGACTGCAGCTCGACGACGGGGTCCGCGAGGACGCCCGTCGCCGTCTGCTGTCCCTGCGCGGGCATGTCGATGGTATCGCCCGCATGCTCGAGCGCGACGAGATCTACTGTGTCGACGTGCTCAAGCAGATCAAGGCGGTGGAGGGCGCCCTCGGCAAGGTCGGGGATCTCGTTCTCCGCAGCCATCTGCGCAACCACGTCACCACCGCCCATGAGCGCGGCGATACCGACCGTATCGTCGAGGAGCTGATGGACGTCCTGAAGTACCGGTGAGCCGACCATGAGCACCACTGTCGATATCCCCGTGGAGGGGATGACCTGCGCGGGCTGTGTCTCCCGCGTCGAGAAATCCCTCGGCGGCGTCTCCGGCGTCAGCGAGGCCAGCGTGAATCTCACCACCGGTAACGCCCGGGTGGCCTTCGACGGGGACCCGGCGGTGGCGGACGCGGTTGCCGCGGTCCGGGACGCCGGCTACGACGTCGCCACCGAGGAGCGGACGTTCACCATCGAGGGCATGACGTGTGCCGGCTGCGTGCGCCGCGTGGAGCGTGCGCTCGCCGCCGTGCCGGGCGTGCTCGAGGCCAGCGTCAATCTGACCCTGGGCAACGCGCGGTTGAACGTCATCCCCCGCGCCGATCTCGACCGCGAGGTCATCGCCGCGGTGGACCGGGCTGGCTACACGGCCAGCCGCGATGCGGACGAGGGGGCGCCCTCGCAGGGAGACCGTGCCGACCCGGAGCTGACGCGGCTGAAGCGCTCGGTGGCGTTCGCGGCAGCGTTCACGGTGCCGCTGGTGATCATCGGCATGGGCAAGATGCTGCCCGGGATCGGTTCGTGGATGCAGTCGGTGATGCCCGAGCGGGCATGGATGTGGCTCGAGCTGGTGCTGGCCTCGCCCGTGCTCTTCTGGGCCGGTGCGCGGTTCTTCCGCGGCGGCGTGGCGGAGCTGCGCCATGCCGCGCCGGGCATGGACAGCCTCGTGATGCTCGGGGCCAGCGCCGCCTGGGGCTATTCGTTCCTGGCGCTGGTGGCGCCCTGGATATTCCCCGAGGGCACGGCGCAGACCTACTTCGAGGCCGCCGGTGTGATCGTCACCCTGATCCTCGTCGGCCGGCTGCTCGAGCATGTCGCCCGCGGGCGGACCTCGGAGGCGATCCGCGGGCTGCTTGCACTGCAGACCCCCACCGCGCGGGTCCGTGACGGCGACGATACCCGGGAGGTCGATGTCTCCGAGGTGAGCGTCGGGGCCGAGGTGGTGGTGCGCCCTGGGGAGCGGGTGCCGCTGGACGGATCCGTGATCGAGGGTCGCTCCTGGGTGGACGAGTCCATGCTCTCCGGCGAGCCCGAGCCTGTGGCGAAGGAGGCGGGTGCCGAGCTCATGGGCGGTACCGTCAACGGCCAGGGCGGGCTGGTGATGCGGGTCAGCCGCGTCGGCGGTGACACGGTGCTCTCCCAGATCATCCGCATGGTGGAGGCCGCGCAGGCCGAGAAGCCGCCGATACAGCGTCTGGCTGACCGGATCGCGGGGGTGTTCGTGCCCCTGGTGCTGGCCGCGGCGGTGATCACCTTCGTCGTCTGGCTGGCGGCCGGGCCCGAGCCGGCGCTGTCCTACGCCTTCGTCACCGCGGTGAGCGTGCTGCTCATCGCCTGCCCCTGCGCCATGGGACTGGCCACGCCCACGGCGATCATGGTCGGTACCGGCCGGGGCGCGCGCATGGGCGTGCTCTTCCGCCGCGGGGCGGCACTGGAGGGCCTGGCGAAGGCGGATACCGTGGTCATGGACAAGACCGGGACCCTGACCCGGGGGCGGCCGGCGGTCACCGACGTGCGCGTGCTCGCCGGCGACGAGGCGACGGTGCTTGCCCGTGTCGCCGCGGTCGAGGCCCTGAGCGAACACCCGGTGGGCGAGGCCGTCGTCGCCGCGGCCCGGGACCGCGGTCTGGAGCCGACGCGCGCCGAGGGCTTCGAGGCGGAGGCCGGCTACGGTGTGCGCGCCCGGGTGGACGGTCACGACATCGCGGTCGGCGCCGAGCGCTACCTCGAACGCCTCGATGTGGCGGCGGGTGATGGCCGGGAAATCGCCTCGACGCTGGCGGCCCGGGGTCGCACCCCGCTCTACGTCGTCGAGGACGGTCAGCTGGTCGCGGTGCTCGGCGTGGCCGATCCGGTCAAGCCGGAGGCGGCGACCGTCGTTTCAGCGCTGCGCGAGCGCGGGCTCACGGTGGCGATGCTTACCGGTGATACCCGTACCACCGCGGAGGCCATCGCTGGGGAGCTGGGGATCGACCGGGTGGTCGCCGAGGTGCTGCCGGCGCAGAAGGCGGACGAGATCCGGCGCCTGCAGGGCGAGGGCCGGCGTGTCCTGTTCGTGGGCGACGGCATCAACGACGCCCCGGCGCTGGCCCAGGCGGATGCCGGTATTGCCGTGGGAACGGGGACGGACGTGGCCATCGAGGCCGGCGATGTGGTCCTGATGCGGGGATCGCTGGACGGGATCGTCAATGCCGTGGCGCTCTCGCGGGCGACCCGGCGGACCATCCTGATGAACTTCGCCTGGGCCTACGGCTACAACGTCGCGCTGATCCCGGTGGCTGCGGGGGTGCTCTGGCCGGTGAGCGGCTTCCTGCTCAACCCGATGCTCGCCGCGGGCGCGATGAGCCTCTCCAGTGTGCTGGTGCTCACCAACTCCCTGCGGCTGCGCCGGTTCCGTGGGCCCATGGGCCCGGGGGAGGCGGGTGAGGCGGCCGGCGGGCGTACGCCGGCCGCCGCGGCCTGATCAGCCGCCGTTGACCTGATCCTTGAAGCCCTTGCCGGGGCGGAAGGCGGGAACGCGGCTGGCGGCGATCCGGATGCTCTCGCCGGTCTGGGGTTT
>NZ_WNXE01000038.1:11352-13852 GCF_010993615.1 Arhodomonas sp. KWT
GTTGCGCCCGGTCCGGGCCGCGCGCTCGGTCCGGGTGAAACGCCCGAAGCCGGTAACGCTGACATCGGTGCCGTCGGCAACTGTGCCCTGAATGGTGTCGAACAGCGCGTCCACGACCTCGGCGACCGCCTTGCGAGGCAGCTCGTCACAGCGGTCACGTACGGCGTCGATGAGCTCGTTCTTGTTCATCACAGGATTCATTCGCCTCTCTCCCTTCGATTGCTGTCGGAGTCGGATCGCTCGCCACCGGGCGGCGGCAACGCAGGGTCTGTGGCGGAGTTCAGCAGACGCATTGCCGCCGTGTCCAGCGATTCCGCGACGAGTGTGACCGGGACCACATTACAGGAGGGTTTTGGCGACGCTCCAACGAAAAAGGGGCCGGATCCGTCGATCCGGCCCCTTCTCGGGGAATGGTCGGGGTGACTGGATTCGAACCAGCGACTCCTACGTCCCGAACGTAGTGCTCTACCAAGCTGAGCTACACCCCGGATTGTCTGCTAGTGGCGACGGTCGGCAGCGAATCGTGCCAGCTCAGCGAGGGCCTCGCGGAGCCGATCGTCCCTCGCGAAGGTGAGTGCTGCCTCTGCCTGGCGCGCCTCCTCCTCAGCGAGGCGGCGAGTATAGGCAATGGCGTCGGTGTTTGCAATGGCCTCGCAGACCGCGGTGATCCGTTCGCGCCCGCCGGCCTCGATCGCCTCGCGGATGAGTGCCCGGGTATGCTCGTCGCCGACCTCCATGGCCCGGATAAGCGGCATCGTCGGCTTGCCCTCGGCGAGGTCGTCGCCGACGTTCTTGCCGATCTCCGCGGGGTTGCCATCGTAGTCCAGGGCGTCGTCAATGAGCTGGAAGGCGGTCCCCAGGTGGCGGCCGTAGGCCGCCGCCGCGGTGTCGTCGCCGCCGGCGAACAGCGCGGCCAGGCGGCAGCCCGCCTCGAACAGGGCCGCGGTCTTGCGGTAGATGACCTCGCGGTAGCGGGCCTCGTCCACGTCGGCGTCGTGGACGTTAAGCAGCTGCAGCACCTCGCCCTCCGCGATCGTGTTGGTCGCGCGTGCGAAGGTCTCCATGGCCTCGGTGCTGCCGAGCTCCACCATCATCTGGAACGAGCGGGTGTAGAGGAAGTCGCCGACGAGCACGCTCGCCTCGTTGCCCCAGATATGGTTGGCCGTGTCCTGTCCGCGGCGCTGGTCGGAGCCGTCGACCACGTCGTCGTGGAGCAGCGTCGCGGTGTGGATGAGCTCGACGATGGCCGCCAGCGGGATGTGGCGGTCGCCCCCGTAGCCGGCGGCGCGGGCGGTCAGCAGCACCACCATCGGGCGCAGCCGCTTGCCGCCGCTGTTGACGATGTAGGCGCCGAGCTGGTTGATGAGCACCACGTCCGAGCGCAGGCGGTCCTGGATGGCCCGGTCGACGGCCTGCATGTCCTCGGTGACGAGTTCGCGAATGGCGGCGAGATCCATTAAATGGTCCGTCCCGGGCAGCTCCTGGAGTGGTGAGTCGACCGGATGCTAGAGAGGGGGGTGGGGGGTGTCAAGAAAACGCCCGCGGGAGTTGACCTCGCGCGGCGCGAAGCCTATGATTCGCGGTCTTTAGTTTCCCAGACTGCATTAGCAGCGAACCGGATTTGGAGAACGCAGCCATGTACGCCGTGATCAAGACGGGCGGTAAGCAGTATCGCGTCAGCGAGGGCGATGTCCTCCGTGTGGAGAAGATGGAGGCCGAGGCCGGCTCCACGGTCGAGTTCGACCAGGTGCTCATGGTCGGCGGCGACGACGTGAAGGTGGGTTCTCCGCTGGTGGACGGCGGCCGTGTTTCCGCCGAGGTGGTCTCCCACGGCCGTGACCGCAAGGTCGAGGTGGTGAAGTTCAAGCGCCGCCAGGGCTACCACCGCAAGCACGGCCACCGCCAGCACTTCACCGAGGTCAAGATCACCGGCATCAACGCCGGCTGAATCGGAGGTTAACGAGGCATGGCACATAAGAAGGCAGGCGGTAGTACCCGCAACGGTCGCGACTCGGAATCGAAGCGCCTGGGCGTGAAGCGCTTCGGTGGCGAGGCGGTGCGCGCCGGTAATATCATCGTTCGCCAGCGCGGCACGCACTTCCACGCGGGCGCCAACGTCGGCATCGGTCACGACCACACCCTGTTCGCCAAGAGCGACGGTGAGGTCGTGTTCGAGCGCAAGGGGCCGCGCAAGCGGCGCTTCGTGAGCATACGCGCGGCGAGCTGATCGGCGACCGAACGCATCCCGAAAAGCCCCGTCGCAGGACGGGGCTTTTTTTTGCCGGTAAGGGCCGGCTCGAGGTGGCGGTATGAAATTCGTGGACGAGGCGCGTATCCGGGTCGCCGCCGGTGACGGCGGGGACGGCTGCGTGAGCTTCCGGCGGGAGAAGTTCGTCCCCAGGGGCGGGCCTGACGGCGGCGATGGCGGCCGTGGTGGCAGCGTCTACCTGGTCGGCGACGAGGGCCTGAACACCCTCGCGGACTTCCGTCACAGCCGCCG
>NZ_WNXE01000038.1:13950-16146 GCF_010993615.1 Arhodomonas sp. KWT
GTTACGCGGCCGAGCGCGGTGAGAACGGCCGCGGCCGGCAGATGACGGGGCGCAGCGGCGACGACGTCATCGTGCCCGTACCGGTGGGCACCGTCGTCACCGACCGGGAGACCGGCGAGGTGATCGGCGATGTCACCGCCGAGGGCGAGCGGCTGCTCGTCGCCCGCGGCGGTGACGGCGGTGTCGGCAATATCCACTTCAAGAGCTCCACCAACCGTGCCCCCCGGCAGTCGACGCCGGGGCAGGATGGCGAACGCCGCGAGCTCTCGCTGGAGCTGCGCGTGCTCGCCGATGTCGGCCTGCTCGGGCTGCCCAACGCGGGCAAGTCCACCCTGATCCGCGCCGTCTCCGGTGCCCGCCCGCGGGTGGCTGACTACCCCTTTACCACCCTGTATCCCAGCCTGGGCGTGGTCCGCGTGGGACCGGGGCGCAGCTTCGTGATGGCGGACATCCCGGGGCTGATCGAGGGGGCGGCTGAAGGTGCCGGGCTCGGGGTGCGTTTCCTCAAGCACCTGGCGCGTAACCGGCTGCTGCTGCACGTCCTCGACATCGCCTGCATCTACGACGACCGTGACCCCGCCGCCGATGCGCGCTCGGTCGTGGACGAACTCGCCGCGTTCGACCCCGGGCTGGCGGCGCGGGAGCGCTGGCTGGTGCTGAACAAGATCGACCTCATTCCCGCCGACGAGCGCGACGCGGTGGCCGCCGAGATCACCGCGGCGATGGATTGGGAGGGCCCGGTGTTCCTGGTCTCCGGTGAGAGCGGGGAGGGCACGGACTACCTGTGCCAGCGCGTCATGGACCGCCTGGAGGCGATGCGGGGCGAGGGTGACGCCGATGGATGAGGGTGCGCGCTGGCGCGCCCGGCTGGCCGATACCCGGCGCTGGGTGCTCAAGGTGGGCAGCGCCCTGGTGACCAATGAGGGCCGGGGGCTCGACGGTGAGCGCATCGCCGGCTGGGTGGCTCAGATCGCGGACGCTCATCGCCAGGGGCGGCAGGTCGTGCTGGTCTCCTCCGGCTCCGTCGCCGAGGGCGTGCAGCGCCTTGGCTGGCCCCGTCGGCCGCATGCGCTGCATCAGCTCCAGGCCGCCGCGGCGGTCGGGCAGATGGGGGTGGTCGAGGCCTACGAGCGGGAGTTCCGCCGTTTCGGTCTGCGCACCGCCCAGGTGCTGCTCACCCATGAGGACCTTGCCGACCGTCGCCGCTATCTCAATGCACGCAGCACCCTGCGCACGCTGCTGGCGCTGGGGGTGGTGCCGGTGGTCAACGAGAACGACACGGTCGCCACGGACGAGATCCGCTTCGGTGACAACGACACCCTGGCGGCGCTGGTGACCAACCTGGTCGAGGCGGAGGTGCTGGCGATCCTGACCGATCAGTCCGGCCTGTACGATGCCGATCCCCGCCGGAATCCGCGGGCCGCCCTGATCAACGAGGCGGACGCCGCCGATGAGCGCCTGGAGGCGATGTGCTCGGATGCGCCCGGTGCCCTGGGCAGCGGAGGGATGCGCACGAAGGTGACCGCGGCGGCCCGTGCCGCTCGTTCCGGCGCTGTGACCGTGATCGCCTCGGGCCGCCTTCCTGACGTGGTGGCACGAATCGCCGGCGGAGAGCGGCTGGGCACGCTGCTGTGGCCCTCGCGGGAGCGGATGGCGGCGCGCAAGCAGTGGCTGGCCGGCCAGCTGCAGGCGCGGGGGACGCTGTGGCTGGACGCCGGTGCGGCACGGGTGCTGCGCGAGGACGGCCGCAGCCTCCTGCCGGTGGGCGTGACACGGGTGGACGGGCGATTCATGCGCGGTGACATGGTGACCTGTCTCGACCCGGATGGCCGCGAAGTGGCCCGGGGGCTGGTGAACTATGGCTCGGGGGATGCCCGCCGGCTGCGCGGCGTCTCCTCCAGTCGCATCGAGGCCGCACTCGGGTATGTCGACGAGCCCGAGCTCATCCACCGTGACAATCTGGTGCTCTCGGAGGAGAGCTGAGGCGGGTGCCGGTGGGGCGTGTCCGGCGGGCAGGTGGAAACGAAGACGCCGGCCAGCGGCCGGCGTCTTCGTCACGATCAGGCAGGTTCCGGCTTAGCCGAGGGCCTTGATCTTCTTGGCCAGGCGCGCCTTGTGCCGCGCGGCCTTGTTCTTGTGGATCACCCCTTTGGTGGCCATGCGGTCGAGGACCGGGACGGCCGTACTGTAGGCTTG
>NZ_WNXE01000038.1:16243-18302 GCF_010993615.1 Arhodomonas sp. KWT
TCCTCGGCCTTCGCCTTGTCGCCCGCCTCGATCGCCTTGATCACCTGCTTGAGCTGGGAACGCATCATCGAGCGGCGGGCCTGATTGTGGCGACGGCGCTGCTCGGTCTGACGAGCGCGCTTCTGAGCAGAGGCGATGTTAGCCAAGGTCGAACTCCTGCGTGATCCTGTCCACGATAAAGTCGCGTATGATGGCGCCTCGCCCGGTCGGTGTCAATCACGCGCGACGCCCGCGGCGCGCGGGCGCGCGACCGCGTACCGGGCCCGGGCATCGCAGGCGTATACGGAGACAACGGCATGAAGGTAGCGGGCCTGTTCCGGGCGTTGCTGACATTCAGCTCGTGGACGCTGCTCTCGCGGGTCCTGGGGCTGGTGCGCGATATCGTCCTGGGCGTGGTCTTCGGCCCGTCGGCAGGGATGGACGCGTTCCTGGTGGCGTTCAAGATCCCGAACTTCATGCGCCGGCTCTTCGCCGAGGGGGCGTTCTCCCAGGCCTTCGTGCCGGTCCTCTCGGAGTACCACACGCAGAGCACGCCGCAGGAGGTCAGGGCGCTGGTGCGCCGGGCCTCCGGGAGCCTGGCGGTGGTGCTGTTGGCGGTGACCCTCGTGGGGATGGCGGCCTCGCCCTGGCTGGTGCGGGTGTTCGCCCCCGGCTTCGCCGGTGACCCCGAGCGCCTCGCGGCGGCAGCGGGGATGCTGCGGGTGACCTTTCCCTACCTGATGCTGATCTCGCTGACCGCGTGTGCCGGCGCGGTGCTCAACAGCCTGGGCTCGTTCGGTCCGCCTGCGTTCGCGCCGGTACTGCTCAACGTCTGCCTGATCGGCGCGGCGCTGATCCTCGGCGACGTGCTCGATCCCGGGGTGGCGGTACTTGCCTGGGCGGTGGCACTCGCCGGGGCGTTGCAGCTGGCGCTGCAGCTGCCGTTCCTCGCCCGCCAGGGGTTGCTGGTGATGCCGCGGCCGGATTTCCGCGATCCCGGCGTGCGCCGGGTCCTGCGGCTGATGGGGCCCACGCTGTTCGGCACCTCGGTGCAGCAGATCAACCTGCTCGTGGACACGGTGCTGGCGTCGTTCCTGATGACCGGCAGCATCAGCTGGCTGTACTGGTCCGACCGTCTGGTGGAGTTTCCGCTGGGCATCTTTGGCGTCGCCCTCGGCACGGTGATCCTGCCGCGGCTGTCTCGGGATCACACCGGCGCCGGGCCGGAGGCGTTCAACGCGACCCTCGACTGGGCCCTGCGGCTCACGCTGGTGCTCATCGTCCCGGCGACCGTGGGGTTGATGGCGCTGGCCGCGCCGATGCTGGCGACGTTGTTCCAGTACGGCGCCTTCGGGGCCCGCGATGTCCAGGCGGCGAGCTTCAGCCTGCTCACCTACGGGGTGGGGCTGTTCCCCTTCGTGCTGGTCAAGGTCCTGCTGCCCGGCTATTTCGCCCGCCAGGACACGCGCACACCGGTGCGTTACGCGGTGGTCGCGATGGTGGTAAACGCGGTGTTCAGCATCGCCGCCGTGGCGCTGCTGTACGGCAGCGGCGTTGCCCACGCCGGGCTGGCCCTGGGTACGGCCCTGGCCGCGGGGGTGAACGCCGGACTGCTCGTGCGCGGGCTGCGCCGGCGCGGCGTCTACCGGCCGCAGGCCGGCTGGCCGCGCCTGCGCCGGCAGGTCGGTCTGGCGGTCCTGGTGATGCTCGCCGTACTCTACTGGCCGGCCCGCCAGCTCGACGCCTGGATCGCGGCGGGACCGGGGCTGCGGGTGGCCGCGCTGGCGGGCTGCATCGTGGTGGCGGCGGTGGCGTATTTTGCCGTGCTCCTCGCCCTCGGTCTGCGCCCGGCGATGCTGCGCGAGCCGCCGTCGTCGGAGGTTCGGACGCCGGCGGGGTAGACCGGCCGCGCCCGGCGGCGGGCCGTCTTCACGGACGGGTGCCGGTCGGGACCCCGGCTCCCGGGAGGCGGCCCGGACTGTCGCACGCCTGCGGCGCACGACCTACCTGCGGGTTCCGGCCGGGATATACCGTGCCATCTGTAGGTCGGCTGCTCCTGGCAGCCAACAGCTTCCGGGCC
>NZ_WNXE01000038.1:18401-22949 GCF_010993615.1 Arhodomonas sp. KWT
CGTGTCGGATACCTGTACATGACCGGCCCAAGGCGGGTTGGGCCGGGATCTTGGCTGTGCTCAGCAGCCAGCCCACGGGCCCCCTGCGGCCAGGGCCTCCACGCACGGGTCCCGGTCAGGGTGTCGGTGGCCGGACGTAACCGGCCCGCGGTGGCGGTGCGGGCCGTCGTCGGCGTTCGGCAGATACGCTGAACCGGCGTTACGCCGGGCCGGCGGCGGCCCACGACTTTCACCGCGCAGTGAATCCACCGTAGAATAAAGGGATTTGGGGACCGGCACGGCATGGAGCTCATCCGGGGCAGCCACAATCTAGTGCACCGGCACCACGGTTGCGTCGCCACCATCGGCAATTTCGATGGCGTGCACCGTGGCCATCATGCCGTGATCGCGCGTCTGCGCGAGCGCGCGGACGCGCTCGGGCTGCCGGCGACGGTGGTGACCTTCGAGCCCCACCCGCTGGAGTTCTTCGTGCCCGAGCGTGCGCCGCCGCGTATCACCGGGCTGCGCGACAAGCTCGCCGCGTTGCACGGCTGCGGCATCGACCGGGTCGTTTGCCTGCGCTTCGGCCGAGGCCTGGCGGATATGCCGGCGGAGGCGTTCATCGATGATCTGCTGGTGCGGCGGCTCGGCGTGCGGTTCCTGATGGTGGGCGACGACTTCCGCTTCGGCCACGGCAGGCGGGGCGGTTTCGAGATGCTGCGCACGGCGGGCGAGACGAACGGCTTCGAGGTGGAACGGATGCCGACGGTAGTCGACGGCGGCAGCCGGGTTTCGAGCACCCGGGTCCGGGAGGCGCTGGGATCGGGTGACCTCGCCACGGCGGGCCGGCTGCTCGGACGGGCCTACACCATCAGTGGCCGGGTCGCCCGCGGGGACGCGATCGGCCGGGAACTCGGCTGGCGTACCGCGAACATCCGTTTCCGGCGTTCGCCGCCGCCGGTGCACGGCATATTTGCGGTGACCCTGGACGGTCTTGGCCGGCGACAGGAGGGGGTGGCCAGCGTCGGCACGCGGCCCACGGTCAACGGTCGGGCCACGCTGCTGGAAACCCACCTCTTCGATTTCGACGGCGACATCTACGGCGCCCACGTCGCCGTGACCTTCCGGGCGTTCCTGCGTGGCGAGGAGCGTTTCGACACCATGGAGGCGCTGCGCGATCAGATCGCGCGCGACGCCGACGCGGCGCGGGCCTGGTTCGCCGGGCAGCCCGACAACCCGTCATCGACACAGGATCGCAGGACGACGTCGTGACCGATTACAAAGACACCCTGAATCTGCCCAAGACAGACTTCCCCATGCGCGCCAACCTCGCCAAGCGCGAGCCCGACCGGGTGGCGCGCTGGAACGACGAGGGCCTGTACCGGCGCATCCGCGAGCAGCGCGCCGGCCGCGAGCGTTTCATCCTCCACGATGGCCCGCCCTACGCCAACGGCGAGATCCATATCGGCCACGCGGTCAACAAGATCCTCAAGGACATCATCGTCAAGGCGCGCACCCTGGACGGGTACGACGCCCCCTACGTCCCCGGTTGGGACTGCCATGGCCTGCCCATCGAGCACAAGGTCGAGCAGGACATCGGCAAGGCCGGCGAGGAGGTCTCCGACGCCGATTTCCGTGCGGCCTGCCGACGCTTCGCCGAGGAGCAGGTGACCGGGCAGAAAGCGGACTTCCAGCGCCTTGGCGTGATCGGGGACTGGGACGATCCGTACCTGACCATGAATTTCCGCACCGAGGCGGACATCCTGCGCGCGCTCGGGCGAATCGTCGGCAACGGGCATCTCAAGCGCGGCTTCAAACCCGTGCACTGGTGTACCGACTGCGGCTCGGCACTGGCGGAGGCGGAGGTCGAGTACGATGACCATGTCTCCCCGGCGATCGATGTGCGTTTCACCGCGGTGGACGGCGACGCGCTGCGCCGTGCCTGTGGTGCCGAGGGCGTGGAACCGCAGGCCGCCGCGTCGCTGGTGATCTGGACGACGACCCCGTGGACGCTGCCGGCGAACCAGGCGGTGGCCGTCCACCCCGAGCTGGATTACGTGCTGGTCTCCGTGGACCACGGCCGCGAGCTGCTTGTGCTGGCTGAGGCGTTGCACGAGACGGCACTCGCGCGCTACGGCATGGAGCACTACGGCATCGTCGGGCGCTGCCTCGGGCGGGACCTCGAGGGCCTGGAGCTGCGCCACCCGTTCCTGGACCGGCAGGTGCCCGTGGTCGTCGGTGAGCACGTCACCACCGAGGCGGGCACGGGTGCCGTGCATACCGCCCCGGGCCATGGTGCCGATGACTTCGAGGTAGGCCAGCGCTACGACCTGCCGCTGGAGAACCCGGTTGGCGATGACGGCCGCTTCCTCCCCGGGACCGAGCGTTTCGCCGGGCTGTTCGTCTTCGATGCCAACCCGAAGATCGTCGAGACCCTGCGCGAGACCGGGACGCTGCTCAACGTCGAGCGCTACGAGCACAGCTATCCCCACTGCTGGCGGCACAAGACCCCGATCCTCTTCCGCGCCACGCCCCAGTGGTTCCTCAACCTGGAGGCCAACGGGGTGCGCGAGAAGACCCTGGAGGCCCTGCCCACGGTGCGCTGGTTCCCCGACTGGGGTGAGGGCCGCATGGCGGCGATGGTGCGCAACCGCCCGGAGTGGTGCATCTCGCGCCAGCGCAACTGGGGCGTGCCCATCGCGCTGTTCGTCGATCGCGACACCGGCGAGCCCCACCCGCGCACCGACGAGTTCATCGAGGCGGTGGCACAGCGCATGGAGCAGCGCGGCATCGACGCATGGTTCGAACTCGATCCCGCGGAGCTGCTCGGCGACGACGCCCCGCGCTACGAGAAGGTCACCGACATCCTGGATGTGTGGTTCGACTCCGGGACCACCCACGCCTCCGTGCTGGACTCGCGCCCGGAGCTCGCCAAGCCGGCGGACCTCTACCTCGAGGGCTCGGACCAGTATCGCGGCTGGTTCCAGTCGTCGCTGCTCACCGGCATGATGCTCGACGGCCGCCCCCCCTACCGGGGCACGCTTACCCACGGCTTCACCGTGGACGAGAAGGGCTACAAGATGTCCAAGTCGCGGGGCAACGTCATCGCCCCGCAGACGGTGATGAACAAGCTCGGTGCAGATATCCTTCGGCTCTGGGTGGGGTCCACGGACTACACCGGCGAGATCGCCGTGTCCGACGAGATCCTCAAGCGCACCGCCGACAGCTACCGGCGCATGCGCAACACCGCCCGCTTCCTCCTCGCCAATCTGGCGGGGTTCGACCCGGCCAGCGACTGCGTCGAGCCGCAGCGTATGCTGGCGCTGGACCGTTGGGCGGTGGACCGGGCTCTGGAGGTCCAGCGCGAGGTGGTCGCCGCCTACGACGCCTATGATTTTCACCAGGTCACCCAGCGCGTGCACCATTTCTGCGTGCTGGACATGGGCGGCTTCTACCTCGACGTGATCAAGGACCGCCAGTACACCACCCAGAGCGACAGCCTGGCCCGGCGCTCCTGCCAGACGGCGATGTACCACATCGTCGAGGCGCTGGCGCGCTGGATCGCGCCGATCCTCTCGTTCACCGCCGATGAGCTCTGGGCCCATATCCCCGGCGAGCGGGACGAGGCGTCCGTGTTCATGGCGGAGTGGTACGACCGGCTTGTCCCGCTGGAGGACGAGGCGTTCGACCGGGGCTTCTGGCAGCGTGTCCAGGGGCTGCGCGAGGCGGTTGCCAAGCGGGTCGAGGAGCTGCGCAACGACAAGGTCCTGGGCGCCACCCTGGAGGCCGAGGTCGAGCTCTACTGCCCGGAGCCGCTGTACAGCGAGTGGCAGCAGCTTGGCGACGAGCTCCGCTTTCTGCTGATCACCTCCGCGGCGCGGGTGCACCCGGCGGAGGCCCGCCCGGAAGGGGCGATGACCGCGAGCCTCTCCGACGGCACGGAGTTCGGCGTGGTGGTCTCGGCCACCGAGCACGCCAAGTGCGTGCGCTGCTGGCACCACACGCCGGACGTGGGCCGCAACGCCGACCACCCGGAGCTGTGCGGTCGCTGCGTGGCCAACGTAGCCGGCGAGGGCGAGGAACGGCTGTATGCCTAGCCACGCTCCGGCGCCCGCCGTGTGTCCGTCGCACGCCTCCGGCGCACGACCTACGCGGTCCCCAGTGGTCGTCCAGCGGGTAGGTCGTGCACGGCCAAAGGCCGTGTGCGACAGCGCGGCCCTGCGGCAGGTCAGGGCGTCGCAAGTACGTCGTGCACGGCCGCAGGCCGTGTGCGAGAGCCCAACACCGCGGCAGGTCGGAATGTCGCACGGCCCCGTCGCGCGACCTGCTTGGTCGACGGCGGATAGCGGTCGGGTAGGTCGTGCACCGCCAAAGGCCGTGTGCGACAGCCCCGCGTCGCGGCGCCTGGTCCGCGCGCGGTGCATCATCGACTCGATCCATGGCGATGCTCGCGCGGGTAGGTCGTGCACGGCCACAGGCCGTGTGCGACATCGCCTCCTTCGCTGTGCCGTGCCCGCCGCGAGGCCCGCCTTGTCACACCGGGAATCCGATCCATGCTGCGCTTCGGAC
>NZ_WNXE01000038.1:23045-24254 GCF_010993615.1 Arhodomonas sp. KWT
GGCTGGTCGCCGCGGCACTCGGCCTGGTGCTCGGGGGCGCGCTGGGCAACGTGCTGGACCGCATGGTCCACGGGTACGTCATCGATTTCCTGGACGTTTATGCCGGCAACTGGCATTGGCCGGCCTTCAACGTGGCCGACAGCGCCATCTCCGTGGGTGTGGCGATGCTGGTGATCAGTGTCGTCCTGGGCCGGCGGGTGTGAGCCTTCTAGGCGAGGCTCCGGCGCTCGTGAGACAATCCGTCCACATACGCGAGGCGACTGCCACCATGCCCGAGATACTGCTTGCCAACCCCCGCGGCTTCTGCGCCGGCGTCGACCGGGCGATCAGCATCGTCGAGCGGGCGCTGGAGTGTTTCGGCGCCCCGATCTACGTCCGCCACGAGGTCGTGCACAATCGCACCGTTGTCGAGGATCTCCGCGGCAAGGGCGCGGTGTTCGTCGAGGAACTCGACGAGGTCCCTTCCGGTGCGACCGTCATCTTCAGTGCCCACGGCGTTTCCCAGGCGGTGCGGGAGGAGGCGGACCGTCGCGGCCTGCGCGTGTTCGATGCGACCTGCCCACTGGTCACCAAGGTCCACATCGAGGTGCAGAAGCATGCCAGCGAAGGGCGGGAGGTGGTGCTCATCGGCCATGACGGCCATCCGGAAGTGGAGGGCACCATCGGCCAGTACGTAGGCGAGGGCGCGGACCGCGGCGCGATCTACCTGGTGGAGACGCCCGACGACGTCGCCCGCATGGACGTCCGCAACCCGGACGAGCTCGCCTTTGTCAGCCAGACGACCCTGTCGATGGATGATACCGGGCAGGTCATCGACGCCCTGCGCGAGCGCTTCCCGCGTATCCACGGGCCGCGCAAGGACGATATCTGCTACGCGACCCAGAACCGCCAGGATGCCGTCAAGGACCTCGCCGCGCAGGTCGACTGCATGATCGTCGTGGGCTCCCAGAACAGTTCCAATACGCGCCGGCTCAAGGAGCTCGCCGAGCGCATGGGGGTCACCGCGTACCAGATCGACGGCCCTGACGACCTGCGCCGGGAGTGGCTTGACGGTGCCGAACGTATCGGCGTCACCGCCGGGGCGTCGGCACCGGAGGTCCTGGTGAAGGGGGTCGTGGACCGCCTCGTCGCCTGGGGCGGCACCCGGCCGGCGGAACAGGCCGGTCACACCGAGGAGGTAGTCTTCTCCCTGCCCCGGGATCTCATGCG
>NZ_WNXE01000390.1:0-1661 GCF_010993615.1 Arhodomonas sp. KWT
GGGCGGGCAGACCATCGCCGCCACCATCACCCGGGACAGCGTCGAGCGCCTCGGCCTGGCACCGGGCGTGGCGGCCACGGCCCTGTTCAAGGCCTCGAGCGTGATCCTCGGTATCTGAGCCGGCGCTCAGACCAGTGCCACCGTCTTCGCCATAGCCCAGACCCGGCGGCCGGGCTCAATGCCCAGACGCTCCCGGGAAAGGCTGGACAACGACGCCAGCAGCCGTCCGCCGTCCGTGGCCACGGCCACCAGGCAGCGTCCTTCCGCCGGCTCCGCCGTCACGGTCTCCACGACACCCTGGAAACGGTTCAGCGCACTGGTCGCCCCCGGGGGCTCCAGTGCCAGGGTGACGTCGCTGGCGTGAATGCGCACCCGCACCGCCTGCCCCTCCGGGACGTACTCACCGGCCAGCCACACCGGCGTACTGCCGCAGCGCAGCTCGCTCATGTGGTGGCGGGCATCGTAGCCGACGCCCCGTGCCTCCAGCACCGCACCGGCGTCCTCCCGCCGGGCCAGCGGCAGGTCCGGCCGCGCCAGCATCTCGGTAAGCCCACCGCCGGCGGTGACACGGCCACCCTCCATGAGCAGGAGGTGTCCGGCGAGGCGCACGACCTCGTCGAGGTTGTGGGTGACCAGCAGCGTCGGCAGCCGGAGTTCGGCCACCGCCCGTTCCAGCCACGGCAGGATCTCCCGGCGATGCCCCTCGTCGACGGCGGAGAGCGGCTCGTCGAGGAGCAGCACCCGCGGCCGGGCCAGCAGGGTCCGTGCAATCGCGACGCGCTGGCGCTCGCCGCCGGACAGCTCGGTCGGGGCCCGGCGGAGCAACGCACCGATGCCGAGCAGCTCGATCAGCTCGTCGCGCTCCGCCGCGGTGGCGCCGCTGCGCCGCGCGGCATAGCGCAGGTTGCCGGCGACGCTGAGGTGGGCGAACAGCCGCGCGTCCTGGAAAACCAGCCCCACTCGCCGTGCCTCCACCGGGACCCAGGTACCGTCGGCGTCGTGGTGCACCACGTGCCCGTTCAGCACAATCCGCCCGTGGGGCCGCTCCAGCCCGGCTATGCAGCGCAGCAGCGTGGTCTTGCCGCAGCCGGAGGGACCGAACACGGCGGTGACGCCGTCGGCGGGCAGCGTTTCGTCCACGGTGAGCCGGAACCCCGGGCGCTCCAGGGTGACGGACAGCGCGAGGCTCATGTGCCCATCCCCCGGAACCGCCGGTTGCCCCAGTAGACCGCGCACAGCAGCAGGAAGGCGAGCACCAGCAGCATTCCCGAGAGGACGTGCGCATGACCGTAGTCCAGCGCCTCGACATGATCGTAGATGGCGATGGACACCACCTGGGTCCGCCCCGGTATGTTGCCGCCGATCATGAGCACGACCCCGAACTCGCCGACGGTATGGGCGAATCCCAGGGTAACAGCGGAGATGAAGCCGCGGGCGGCCAGCGGCACGGCCACCGTGAAGAACCGGTCCCGCCGGCCGGCCCCCAGGGTAGCGGCGGCCTCCAGCGGCCCGTGGCCGACGGCAGCGAAGCTGTTCTGCAGGGGCTGGACCACGAACGGCAGCGAGTAGACCACCGAGCCGAAGACCAGGCCCGCGAAGGTGAACGCCAGCGGCGCGCCGCCCATGGCCACGAGTGCGCCGCCGACGGGCCCGTTCGGGCC
>NZ_WNXE01000391.1:0-1652 GCF_010993615.1 Arhodomonas sp. KWT
CCCAGGCCGCCGGCACCAAGTAAGGCGCGCGCCTGACGCAGTGAACGCAAGCGCCGGTCCCCGACCGGCGCTTTTTTTGTGTCTTGAGCAAACGACCCCGCCTTGAAGCCCGGCACTTCAACGAAGCATCGAATCGCTACCATTCAAAAAGCGCCCGGGCGGGGACGCAGGCTGCCCAGCACCGAGTACCACAGCCGGTCGGCTTCCTCCTTGGGCAGGTCCCCGGAATTCATCTCTATCTGGAAGAAAGGCTTCTTCGGGTCGGAGTCACCACCCTGGGCAACGAACATATAGAGGCGTCCGGACGATTCATCAGTGTCGACTATGCTCTGTGCACCGTCGATGAAAGAAAGCGATACTGGACTGGCCTTTTTCTCGTAGCGGATGCGTCCGAGAGAGGCCAGGCGGGTGGCGATGCTGGAGAACGAGGCCTCACGCTCTGCAAGGGTTTTCCTTTTCTCTCCGATTTCCGATATCTCCAATGTCAGCATGAACTCGGAATTGTCCTTCATGGTGAAGTAACGGTTTTCCCACTCGTTGCCCGTGGGCGAGGTCTCCGGGATGAAACCGTACATGATGCAATAGCCCCGCCCCCCGGGAAGGTTCTCCTCGCCGGGCTCGCGGCGGAACTCGATCCGCTCGGCGAACTTCCGGTAGTCCGCCGCGTAGGCGTTCTTCAGGGTCCACGTCCCTATGGGGTCGTGGACATAGCCAATGGCAAAGTCGTACTCACCGTAGACAAGGATGTGGCCGCCCCGCAGAGGAATCACCTCGTTCAGGCGATCCTGGTCGGAATAGTACGGACTGCTCTTGTCTCCGATGTGGGTCCGGTCATACTTCTCTTTCTCGACGCGCTTTTCATACCGCTCGTCATTCTCCAGGCGGAACTCGATGGCGACGCCGTCGTAGCGGCTGTCACCGGCGTGCAGCGAGACAAAGGGCGGCAGCGCGACGATGAACCGGCCGATACAGTAGGGCTCGGCCTCAGGCTAGCCCTGCGCCATCATCCGTGCCTGTCGCTCGCTCATGCTCGTACACCCCGTCAACAGATAGCCCAGTAGTCCCAGGGACAGGCCTGTGGCGAAAATCGGTTGCGTGACGTGCTTCAGTGCCGGCACGGCTCAGAAGGCGTTGGGGCGGGGCTGGAACGTACGGGTGACGGCATCCCAGAGGCCCGCGGCCTCGGCGTCCGTGAGAGATGCATGATCTATGCGCTTGGACTCCTCGGAGTTCGAGAATTCACCATTGCGCAGGGAGATTGAAATCAGGGGGGTCCGGGTGGACCCCCTTTGGCTGTTGGCTTCGAGCAGGAAATAATCGCCCTTGACGTCGCTGTCCGTCGTCAGCGTCGCCAGCCATTCCTCGGCCTGGGCGATGCCATCCAGGTTGACCGGGCCCTTGCGCAGGGTGGCGCCATTGTCATCGTGGCTCAGCAGGGCCAGGATTCCGCCTGAACGCTCCAGCAGCGTCGTGTCCGTTCTGATATCGGAATCCGTGTAGAGATGGATGTAGACATCCCGGCGCTCGCGGTCTATGAATCGCATGCTTGCGAACTCCTCCCGATACGGTAGGGCAGCGCCGGGGATCGTCTCATCCGCCCCGCCGGCGAGGAATCCGTGCCCGAAGCACAGGCCGGGGCGTTCGGGTATCTC